>CAZONY010000007.1:0-22134 GCA_964581215.1 uncultured Chitinophagaceae bacterium
TGCCGGCGATCCACGAGCAACTCGACGAGGCGGGGCTGACCTTCGTCTATCGCAACGTCTACCCGAGCGGGGGCCTGGCCGGCGGCGGTGGCGATCCGGCGGCCCTGGTACCGGCCATGCCGGAGACGATGCCGGAGGTGGCTTTCGATCGCCGCGACCGCTCCGATGCCGTGCCGACCGCCTCCACCGGCACGGAGCAGGTGAGCCCGAGCCCGCCGGCCGCCGCGGAGCGCGCGCTTTCCGCCGGCGAGCAGGCGCTGCTGCAGCATGTCCGCCAGCACGATGGCAAGGCCGAGGTGATCTGCATCGTGCGTCCGCACGGCGCCCCGCAGGCCGCCAGCGAGGTGTTCGTTCTGCAGAACGCCAGCCCGGCGTTCGTCGAGCAGCTCTCCCGCGCGCACCTCGGCGATGCAGACCGTGCCGCGACGGACGTCGCTGCGCAGCCCGCCGCGACGAAGCCGCGCTGACCGTGCGGCCGGTATGACAGATCGCGAACCGGTCCTCCTGGTGGTCGCATGCGGCAATACCTCGTGAGACACGGCGAGAGCGTCTCGAATCTGGAGGGACGCGTGCAGGGGCAGGAGGACGTGGAGCTCTCTCCCCTTGGTCACCGGCAGGCGGAAGCGGTGGCTGCCTGGAGCCGCACCACGCTTGCCGGCGGCACGGTGGGCATCACCGAGGTGTGGGCGAGTCCGCTCAGACGGGCCCGCGACACGGCCGCTCGGATCGCCACCGCCCTCGGTCTACCGCTTTCGATCGACGACCGGCTGCGGGAGCTGCACGCGGGCGTGTTCCAGGGGCATCTCTGGGCCGACCTCGAGCAACGGTTTCCCGAGGCGGTCGCGCGCTGGCGAAGCGGCGACGTCGAGTATGCGATTCCGGGGGGGGAATCACGGGCGCAGCTGGCGGCCCGGGGCCGGGACGTGCTGGAGTCGTTGGCGGCACGGGGCGTCGCCGGCATGATCGTCGTCGCCCATGGCGGCATTCTGACAGCGGCCCTCGGCAGCCTCGTCGGCCCGCGCCATCCGCTGCTGGCGGCCGCGGCGGAGCGGCCGTTCACGAGGCTGCCGGCCCTGGGCAACTGCTCGGTCACGGTCGTCGAATGGCCCGGGCCGACGCTCGTCTCGTTCAACGAAACCGGCCATCTCGGCGGCGTGTGAACGGCGGAACGCGACGCGGAATTCAGCCACGGATGGCGGCGAACGGCGGGCCTTTGCCGGGCCCCTTGAGGCAGGCCATTCCTCGTGTGTAATGGGTGGACTGTCCCCCCTGAAGAAGCCCCTCGCACAGGGGCGGCACGAGGATCTGCCATGGCTGCCCGATGCAGTGTTGATCGCCGCGGTTTCACCATCGTGGAAGTTTTGGTCGTGATCGCGATCATCGGCGTCCTCGTCGGCCTGCTCCTGCCGGCCGTCCAGGCCATCCGGGAATCGGCCCGCCGCTCGAGCTGCACGAACAACCTCAAGCAGATCGGTCTCGGGATGCATTCCTTTGCGACGGCCTACAAGGAACGGTTCCCGCCGGGCCGCGTCCAGTGCTCCGGCTACAAGACCATTTCGTGGTCTACGCTCTTCATGGAGTTTCTCGAGCAACCGGAGTTGGCTGCGACCTGGGAAGACCTGACGGCGATGCAGCGATCGAGCCCCGCCCCTGATTCGCGGTTCTACGCGAAGGCGAACTTCACGGACGCCATCAACCGGAAGGCCACGACGACGAAAGTGCCCATGTATCTCTGTCCGACCGTCAGTGACGAGCATGCCTCGCGCACGAACGACCTCATCACGCAGGTGGGGCAGTACGAGGGCATGGCGTGCATCGATTATTTCGGGAACGGCGGAATCACGCCGAATGACTCGGACTTCAAGATGCCGGACGGCGTGACAAACTATCCGAGTTACAACGGAGTGCTGCTGGCCTACGGCGCCGCCGACGCCCCATCGACCCTCGCTGGCGGCGTTCCATTCTGTCAGGTGACCGATGGACTCTCCAGGACCATCGTGGTGTTCGAGGCGAGCGGCGCCGGGATCGACGGTTCCTCCGCCACGGGCGTGTGGGCCGCGGGCTCGAACTGCAACTACATCGGGCATACGACGGGTTCCGTCCCCGTCATCAACCCGAAGGATCACGCGGTTCGCGTCTGGGAAGGCAGCCCCAACACGCCGATGTTTTCCCAGCACCCCGGTGGCGTCAACGTGCTGCTGTGTGACGGAGCGGTGCGGTTCCTCAACGAGACCACGGAACGGTCGGTGGTGGCCGGCCTCGCCTCCCGCAGCGGCGGTGAGGCGGTGAGCCTCGCCGACCGGTAGAGCCGGCCCTCGCGCGGCTCCGATCCCGCACTGAAACCGCCGTCGGCACCGCTCCCGGCTTCCGCTATCCTCGGGGAAAGCGAGGCTGATACCAGTGCCATCAGGGCCATCAGGGCGAGCAGGCGTGATCGCGGTGGCGATCCTATTCGCCGTCTGCGCCCGCGGCGCGGAGACGGCGGCGCCGGACGAATTCTCCGGCAGCCGGGCGATGAAGCATCTCGAGGACATCTGCGACCTCGGGCCGCGGCCGAGCGGATCACCCGGCATGGACGCCCAGCGGTCGATGCTCGTGAAGCATTTTCGTGCCGCCGGGGCGCGCGTGTCGGGCCAGGCCTTCAAGGCGGTCGATCGACGCACGGGCAGGCCCGTGCACATGGAGAATCTGGTCGTCACCTGGCATCCGGACCGAACCGATCGCGTGCTGCTCGGCGCTCACTACGACACGCGTCCCTTTCCGGACCGGGATCCGGTCGATCCGCAGGGGACGTTCGTGGGCGCCAACGACGGTGCCAGCGGCGTGGCCATGCTGATGGAGTTGGCCCGCTTCATGCCGACGCTGCCGGGGCCGGTGGGCGTCGACTTCGTCTGCTTCGATGCCGAGGAATTCGTCGTCGGCTCGCGCGATCCCTACTTCCTCGGCTCCACCTTCTTCGCCCGGCAATACGCGGCCGACAGGCGGGAGACTCCGCGGCTGCACCGCTACCGCGCCGGCGCCATCCTCGACATGGTGGCCGACAGGGATCTGCAGATCTGGCAGGAGCAGCAGAGCGCGACATGGGCCGACACCCGGCCGGTCGTCGAGGAGCTCTGGGGCGTGGCGACGCGACTGGGCGTGCGGGAGTTCGTGCCGCGGCCGAGGCATCTCGTGCAGGATGATCACGTGCCGCTCCGCACGATCGCCCGGATCCCCTGCTGCACCGTCATCGATTTCGACTACCCCGCGTGGCACACCACGCAGGACACGCCAGCCGCCTGCTCGGCCGAATCGCTCGCAGCGGTCGGCCGCGTCATGCTCGCCTGGCTGCGGGACCAGCGGTGAACCATGCAGGGACAGGGCCATGGCGTCCATGAAACGGGCATGGGCGGACGGGTTCCGTTGGTGGTGCCCGATCTTTCCCTCGCCGCGCCGCTACGGGTCTCGTTGTGGCTCGTGCCGCAAGGGAGCCTCGTGCTGGCGGGGGACCGCGTCGTTGAGCTGCTCGCCGGCGCGGTGACGATCGACCTCGAGGCGCCGGTCGCGGGCAGGCTGGTGCGACAACTCGTCGATGACGACGAGGCGGTCAGCCCCGGCAGTGTGATCGCCGAAATCCTTCCCGAGGAAGACGCATGAACGTGGCGGCTGGGGCCGCGCCCCGATCGGAACGGTCGGGGACATGGCCGCTCGCGGTCGCCGGCGCCGTGGCGATGTTTCTCGTGCAGCCGCCGGCCGACCTGTGGTGGGCAGGCTGGCTGGCACCGCTGCCGTGGCTGGCGCTCGTGCGGCGGCCTGCGCTCGGACCCCGGCCGTGGGGCATGCTCTGGGGGGCCGGATGGCTCCATTGGCTCCTGACGATCCACTGGCTCCGGCTCCCGCATCCGGCGACGTCGATCGGTTGGATCGCGCTGTCGGCCTACCTGGCCGTGTACCTTCCGCTCTTCGTGTGGTCGGCCCGCCGGCTCGTGCACCGTCGCGGCTGGCCGCTGGCGGCCGCGGCTCCGCTGGCCTGGGTGGCCTGCGAGCAGCTGCGCGGCAGCCTGTTCGGCGGGTTCACGTTCGCCGGTCTCGGACATACGCAATGGCGATGGACCATGCTCATCCAGGCGGCAGACCTGTTTGGTGCGGTGGGCGTGAGCGGGCTGGTGATGCTCGTGGCCGGGGCCATCGCCTCGCGATCCGTGCGCCAGACAGGCGTGGCCGTCGGCGTGCTGATCATTGCCCTCGGCTACGGTGCGTGGCGGCTGTCCGGGACACCGGCGCCGACAGGTCGGCCGCTCGATGTGCTCCTGGTGCAGGGCTCGATCGACACCGAACTCAAGCACGAGCCGGGTGCGGAAGCCGACGTGGCGCGGCACTACGACGACCTGACCATCGCGGGGCTCGCGGCCACGCCCGACGCTCCTCCGGATCTGGTCGTCTGGCCGGAGACCATGTGGCGCTGGAGCCTCCTCGAGATCGATCCGGCCGAGGTGCTTCCCGACAGCCTCGTCGAGCAGACGCTCGGGGGCAGCGATGCCGAACCCGATCCGGCGTCGCGCGAGGATCGGCAGAGGCGCTGCCGAGAAGTGCTCGAGGCGGAGCGGTTTGCGGTCCTGGCGGCCTACGCCCGCCGCTACGGCACGCACTGGCTGGTCGGCGTCGACCGTCAGGAGATCACGCCACGGGCGGCGTCCGGAGCCCGTCACTACAACTGCGGCCTGTTCCTCGACGCGGCCGGCCGGCCGGTGGCCCGCTACGACAAAATGCATCCGGTGATGTTTGGCGAAACCATCCCGTTTGCCGAGCAATTTCCCTGGCTCTATTCGCTGACACCCCTGCCGGCGGGGCTCACCGCCGGTACCGCGGCCGTGGCCGTGCCGATCGCGGGCCATCGCGTGGCCGTGAACATCTGTTACGAGACCGCCCTGCCGGCCGCCGTGCGGGGGCTGGTGCGGAGCCTCGGCGGCCACAGCGGCCGGCCCGACGTGATCGTGAACCTGACCAACGACGGCTGGTTCTGGGGCTCGAGCGAGCTCGACATGCACCTCACGGCGGCCGTGTTTCGCGCCGTCGAGGTTCGCACCCCCCTGGTCATTGCCGCCAATACCGGTTTTTCAGCGTCGATCGACGGTTCCGGAAGGCTGCTCGACCGGGGGCCCCGGCGGGCCACGGCCACGCTCCGGGCCCGGGTGCAGCCCGATGGCCGGTCGAGTCTCTGGCTGGTGTGGGGGAGCCTGCCGGCCTGGGGGTGTGTGGCGGTCGCGGGAGCTATGATGGGGGGAGGCAGGCGGCCGAACACCGCGGGGCGCGCCGCGGCTGGAGCCGGGTAGACTGGGCTGCCGATCTTCCGATGGGGTCCTCAACGGAGGTTTCGAACGGTGAACGTCGTCGGCAAAATCTTCGTCTTCGCGGTGTTCATCATGAGCCTTGTGTTCATGACGTTCGCCATCGCCATCTTCGCCTCCCACACCAACTGGCAGGCCGAAGCCCAGTCCCTGCAGCAGTCACTCGACGTGGAGAAGACGAAGCGGGCCGACCTGCTGGAGACGATCAACGAACTCCAGGCGAAGGTCGCCACCTCGGAATTGGAGCGGGATCAGGTCGTCGCCAAGCTCCAGTACGCTCTCGCAGAACAGAGTGGCGAACTCGAAACCCTGAATCGGGAAAAGGACGAGCGGGAGACGGAACTCCAAAAGGCGGTCGCCGAGATGACCACGGCCCGTGCCGAATTGGAGCAGGCGACCAAGTCGATCGACGAACTGCGGTCCAAGATCCGCGCCCAGCAGCTCACTGTAGACGATCAGATCGGAAAGGCCGTCGACCTCTCGGCGAAATTGCACGAGAAGGAGTCGACGCTGGCGATCGTCGAGGAGCGGAAGACGCAGCTGGAGAAGCAGCTGGCCAATGCCCGTGTGCTGCTCAGGCAGGGCGGGCTGGCGGTCGACTCGCTGCCCCGCGACCAGGTGCCGACCATCGACGGCGTGGTGATGGCGGTGGCCGACGGGGCGGTCGAGGTGTCGCTCGGAGGCGACGACGGCCTGCAACTCGGGCACGTGATCGAGCTCTATCGCGACGAACGGTATCTTGGCCGGGCGGTGGTCAAAACCGTGAAACCGGATCGGGCCGTGGCGGTGCTCGACAAGGATTTCGCCCGCGGTGCGGTGCAACGCGGCGATCGGTTCACGACCCGACTGTGACCGGTTCGGGCGCACGCCCGGTGCGACTCGGGCCCTTCTTCGCGACGACATCAGCATGAGTAACGATCAGCATCCCGCCGGTCAGCCCCGGCCGCCGATGAATGCGTATACGGCGATGCTGGCGATGGCCTTCGTGGCGATGACGATCGCCTGCATCGTCCTGGCGGTCGAGCTCTATTCCAGCGGCCTGCCGCTCAAGCCATAGCGGCTGGGGCGGGCATGTTCTCCTGGCTGCGAAACCGGCGTCGGCAGGCCATCCGCGAGCGCCCCTTTCCCGCGCTGTGGGACGACCTGCTCCGGCGCAACGTCCGGCAGATGCAGTGGCTCGGGGAGCAGGAGCGGCAGCGGCTCCGCGACTGGATCGCCGTCTTCGTCGCCGAAAAGTCGTTCGAGGGCTGCGGGGGCATGGAAGTGACCGACGAGGTGCGGGTGACCGTCGCCGCACAGGCCGGCCTGCTCGTGCTGGCCTATCCGGAGGAGTTTTTTGCCAGCATCCGCTCGGTGCTCGTCTACCCGGGCGACTATATCGTGCCCCGATCGACGCCGCTCGGCGGGGGCGGGGTGCTCGAGTGGCAGGAGCCGCGGCTCGGCGAGACATGGTCGGGCGGGAGCGTCGTCCTGTCGTGGCCGCGGGTGGTCGATGGCGGTCGCCTGCGGGACGGCCCGCGAAGCGTGGTGATCCACGAGTTCGCGCACGTCATCGACATGCTCGACGGCGACGTCGATGGCGTGCCACCGCTCGCCGACGACCGACGGGAATGGGTGGCCGCCATGGACGACTGCCGGGAGCGGTTCGAGGCGGCGCTCGATGCGGGACGTTCCGTGCCGTTCGACGAATACGCCGCCGAGGGGGCGGGTGAATTCTTCGCGGTGGCGACCGAATGTTTTTTTCAGGATCCGCACCGGCTGGCCCGTGGCGACGCAGCGCTCTACGACCTGCTGCGGGTGGCGTGGCGGCAGGACCCGAAGGTGCGAGTGCCCCTCCGGCCGGGCCGATGAGGCCTACTCGGCAGCCGGGGCCGCAGGCATCGCGGCCGGCATCGGCGCCGTGCGCGGCGCGAGCATCGTCACGGCGCCACCCGACGCGGCCAAGACGAGACGGTCCGACATGCTGTTCACGACGGGCAGCCGGAATGAACCGAGGCAGTATTGCCGTAGCCGTGTGCCATCGGCCGGGTCGATCGTGGCCAGGCGGCCCATGTCGTCGAGGCACCACAGCCGTTGCGGCGTGACGGTGAGCAGTTGCAACGGACGCTCGTGCGTCCAGCGAAGCCCGCCGTCGTCGGCAGCCAACGCGGCGAGGCCGCCGGTCGCCAACGGCACGAGTACAGCGTCGCCGGCCATCGACATATCCCCGGCCACCGCCTCCGCGATCGGCACCCGCCAGGCGAACACCATGCCCGCCGGCTGCAGGTCGATGCGGATCACGTCGGCAGCGGCAGCGCCGGCGTTGGTAGCGACGAAGAGCGACTTCCCTCGCACCAGCGGCCGCCCCGCGAGGGGCCGGTCGAGGATGAATTCCAGCCGCTGCCAGTCGGGTTTGGCGGGCATGAGGGCCGTGAGCGTGCCGTCGGTCGTGCACCACAGCACGCCTCCCTGAAAGGGAAGGGGCGTCAGTTCGACGCGGCCGTGGGTGGCGACGAGGAGCGGCTTGAGCTTCTCGCCGAAGGGAAGGGGCTTGCTGCGGACGGCAGGCTCGTCCTTCTTTTCCTTCTTCCGCCCCGCCTCCTCCTTCCGCGCGACCATCCGCTCGATGACCGGCTCGCGGTACGGATCGATGGCCAGCCGCACGAGCCGTCCGCCCTCGATCGGCAGGTAGATCCAATCCCCCGACACCACCGGGGCGGCGGTCGGCGGGCTCGGCAGCGGTTCCTGCCACAGCGTGCGGCCGGTTGCCTGATCGATGCCGAAGGCGTGGAAGGCATTGGCCACCACGACGACGCCGTTGCCGATGGCAGGGGGATGCATGCCTGCTGCGGCGGTATCGAGGTGCCTGGTCCAGGCCACCGAGCCGGCTGCCGGCCGGCCGGCAGCCGCGGCGGTCGGAATCCCGTGCAGGCTGCCATCCGTGGCGATCGCGACCACGATGCCATCAGCCACCGCCACGTGTTCCAGCCGTCCACGCGATGAGTCGAACGGGGTCTGCACGATCCACTCGCGCCGCAGTCCGATCTCCTCGGCGAAGAAGGCGTCGGCTGGCGTGCCACACAAGCCGTATCGAGATTCTCCGGCATCACCTGCCGCCATGGAAAGAATCGTCGCGGTGACGACGGCGAGCAGGGTCATCAGAACCTGCATAAAGACCTCGTTCGTCTACAGAGCATGATCGGGCCGGCAGGAGCCTGAATCCGCCGGGGAAAATCGACTTCGCAAGGATAGTTCACGGTGGCGGACACGCAATGCGGCCCGCGTTGCGGTAGGATCGTGCGGATCATGACGGCATCACGACCGGCCGATCCCGCAGCCCTGGTCCTCGGCTACCTCAACTTTTCCTCGGGCTCGTTCGATCCGGCCGCCTGGCGGGCGCTCAACGAACTCTTCGCGGTCGTGGAAACCGTCCCGGGAGCGGATGGCGCGGCGTTCGAGGAGCGTGCGGACACCGCCCTGGCCGTCGCCGCCGTCCTTCGGCACAGGCTCGGTGAATTGGAGGCGGCGGAGCCTGCGTTCCGCCAGGCTTCACAGGCACGGGCGGCGATCAATGTCGTGTTCGACCGCCTGCCACTGGCCTACCGACGCTATCATGCCGACCTGCTCGCGCACCAGCCTGCCGGGGGGCTCGAGCGGCCGTTTTTCCTGATGGCGGCCGGGCAGGCTGTGCTCGCCGAGGCGGGCTCTGGAGAGGAGCCCGGGCTCGACGCCCCCGACCGGTTTCTCGAACGGGTGGTCACGCGGCTCAACGACTACGCAGGCTGGCGGCCGGTCGCGGTCTTGGAAAACGGTCGTCTCTCGGAGCCCTACCCGCATGAGCGCGTGCGACCGGTGCCCATCTTTGTCGCCGGCGTCGGCCCGGCACACGGCCGCTACCGCGACCTCGTGCAGGGGGCCATCGAGATTCTGACAGTCGCGCCGCCCGAACTCCTCCGGCAGGCCGACTTCGACCTGGCCATGCTCGAGGAACTGGCGATCGATCCGCGGGCATTCGACTTTTTGCACCCGGCCGCCAGCCGCCCCAACTACCTCTTCGGCCTGTGGGATCCGGGCCGCATCGACGAGCAAGGCTGCTACCGCAGGATGGTGGTGCAGCAGGCCACGCTCGACGGCATCCTCTCCTGGCCGGTCGAGGCGTTGGCCGGTTCCGATGCCGGCACGGAAGACCTCGCGGAACTGCGGCAAGAGTCGGCGGCGGTGTTGGCCGGCGTGATGCTCATGGCCTCCGGATTGTCGGGGCATGGACCTGGCGCCCAGCAGGCGGGGCTGCCGCTGGCTGAACTGCTGCCGCGGATCGCCGGCTATCGAGACGCGTTCTATCGCTGGCTCATGGATCGGCTTCCCGAGCGGCACCGCGTTCGGCTGGAGGAGGAGGCCCGGCGGCTACGGCAGCCGTTTGGCGGCGTCCGTCGGCACATCAACGCCCTCTTGGCCGGCCGCCGGGCGAGGCAGGTCGAAAGCGTCGGGCTGGCGGCCGTGATGTCGCGGCTGGGGCGGACCGCCGAGGCGGAACGGCTGGCGGGTATCGTGCCGGCAGCCTCGGCGCGGATGCTCGCGCAAATCAACGGTCGAGTGGTGGCCGCCCAGCAGATCCTGCGACGGGCGAAACCGTCCGGCGATCCGGCGGCCGCCGCGTCCTCCGCACTCGATCATCTCGACGCGGCCTCCGACCTGCTGTTCCGCGGGGTGGGCTGCGGCGCGATGGTCGATCCGTGGAACATCCTCGGCCTCGCCGGACAGTTTCCGCTCCACGAACCGGGTGGCGAGAGCCTTCCCGACCCGCGGGTGGATGATCTCATCGCCGAAACGGCCGCGATCCTCGAAGGCTACGCAGCGGTCTGGCGTCAGGCCGGGCTCGATGGCGCCGATGCGGCGGCATCGAGGGCGTCCAACGCCCTCGAGCGGCTGGCCACGTGGTGGGATCGGCATGCCACGACGACCGTTTCGGGCGTCGCCTATCTCTCCGGCCGGGAGATTCGCGATTCGACGAAGGAAGTGATCGCATCGCTCTCCCGGCGGCGGCAGTCCGGCGGCGAACCGCCACCGCCGGGGTTCTGGCGGAAGGAGGTGGCATCGTTCTCGTCGCCCCGCAGCCACGCCCAGGCGGCGGAGTCGCTGCTGCGCGAGGGCGATCTCGACGGCGCGATGGGGCTGCTCGTCCACTGGGCATCGCTCCTGGAGGGGCCCACCCTCGAGCAACTCGGCTCGGAGTGGCTGGCATCGTCCGCGCGTTGGCTGGCGCGAGCGTTTGTCGACCGCTCGCCGACCGGCCGGTCGCGGCTGCGACGGTTTCTCGAACTTGTCGAGGCCAACACCGGAGGGGTGGTCGATATCGTCGAGACGGCGGCTGCCGGGCGGGATCTCGGCGGTGCCGCGCAGGCCGCTGCATCGACTCCGATCGACGCCGACGACGACGGCCAGGCCGACGCGGGGGAAAGCGTGGCCAGCGCCTACGAATCGATGGTGTGGCGGGATTCGACCGACGACGGCGTGGACGGGGGCATGCTCGAGTTCGACCTCCCTGCCGGTGCGGCTGACGGTGGTCCGGCTGCCGTCGAAGAGGCGGCGTCGTTTCTCGCCGGATGTGCGCGGCTGATCCGACACGTGGCCACGGCCTCCTGCGCCGCGGAAGTTGCCGAGGGGGGCGGTTTGTCCCGTGAGGAGATCGATGCGGTGATCGGCTGGCGGCATGCAATGCGGCGGCAGCGGCGGGCGATGGTGCGGGCCGCGACGCTGCTGTCGGCGCAGCCGGCGGACATGGCGGGCATGACGCTGGCCGAGAGCGACCGCCTCCACGTGCAGCGGGATGCTGCGGCCGAGCGGCTCGTCGATGCCGCGGTCGAGATGACCGAGACGCTCTGGATGCTGTCGGCATGGATGTGGATCGGCATGCCGCAG
This sequence comes from uncultured Chitinophagaceae bacterium, assembly GCA_964581215.1. GTDB lineage: Bacteria > Planctomycetota > Planctomycetia > Pirellulales > UBA1268 > CACORA01. The sequence goes on from CAZONY010000007.1 coordinate 11,226, forward strand.
ACAGGCTCGGCCGTGCCGCGCCGATCCGAGCGGTCGGGGCTCGTGGGACGGCTGTTCGCCGCGATCTTCCGCGGCGATGTGGCGGGGGCCCGTGAACTCCTCGACCAGGCCTGCGGCCGGTTGGCGGACAAAGCCGTGCTCTATGTGCCACTGTCACGGGGCGGCCGTCCCGATCGGATCGTCCGGGCTCGGGGCCGTGAGCGGCTGCTCGCCCGGCTGGCTGCCTGTCTGCCGCGGATCGGTCTCGTGACGGAGGCGACGCGGGTCGTGCAGTTGGCCAAGAGCCTCGAACGCAAGCGACCGGCCGGCGGGGCGAGCGTCAGCGAGTTCGACCGTGTGTTCGAGGCGGGCACGATGGCGCTCGTCGAACGGATCGTGGAAAGCGCCCACGTGCCGGCCGTCGGCGATGCGGACGTCGAGAGCGAAGCGGCCACGCAGCGGATCCTCGACGGACTGTCGCTGCTGGTGCCGAGACTGCTCGAGACCTGGATGACCCACGCCCGGCAACTGCGGCTTTCCGTCCTCGAGCGGATCCGCGAGGAGAAATCGTTCGCGACGCTGCGGGAGTTCATCGAGCACTATGGATCGGGGCTCTTCACGCAGCATCTTCTCGCGCCGACGTCGTTGCGGGGCATCCTCCGCAGCGGCGTGAAGGCGTTCCTGGAGCGATTGCTCGATCGCGATCAGGACGACGATGGCGCGCCGGAGGGGGCGGCCCGCAGGCCGGCTCGGCTGCTGGAGGCCCTGGCCACGGGCGCGCTGCCGATGAAGGTGGCCCAATCACGGATCCGACTGATCCTCGAGAGCATCGCGGAGAACCACGCCGAGTATCGCGACTGGAATTCAACGACGACCCAATCGGACCGCGGGGAGAATCTGCACGTGCTTCTCGACTTCCTGCGACTGAAGGCCGAGTATGACCGGATCGCCTGGACGCTCCGCCCGGTGACGATGGCCCACCGCGTGCTCGCGCGGAGGGGGGAATCGGCGGCGGCCGCGGCCTGGCGGGGCCGGATGCGGGACGAGACGGCGGACACGGCGGCCGGTCTCGGGCAGCGGCTCGTGGAAATCGAACGGGAATCGGGCGTGCGGCTGGTGAGCGTCGGCGACCGCGTGCGGCGGGCCTTCACGGCACCGCTGGAGCAGGATGAACTGGAGGCGATCATCGATCCGGCCGTCGCGGAACTCTTCACGGGCGAACCATGCGGAGCCGGCGCCACGTTCGAGACACGGGCGCAGGCGTTCCTCGGCGTGGCCAGCGGGGCCGGCGTGGAGGTGCCGGAATGGCTGGAGCGGCTCACCGACCGCGTGGACCGCAGCCTCGAGCGGGCCGATGGCGAGGGAAGCATGACGGGCGGCCTCTCGCGGCGAGGTTCGCTCCCGGACGCCGTGCCCTGGTTGGCGATGCCATGGGAAGCCCTTCGCGACGCGCTGACGAAGTAGCGATCGCCTTCACGCGAACGGATGGCATCGGCGTGTGCCATGGCAGACGGACTGCGGGCGTGGCTGGCGGAGGCTTTGGTACACTGGCACCCATGACGACGAAGCGAACCACCCGCGTGTCGCGGTCGCTGGATGTCTGGCTCGCGGGCCGGATCGGACAGGATGCCTACGCCACGATGGCCCAGCGGCTGGCGTGGGAGGTGTCGGAGCCGGGGGCCAGGCCGCCCACCCTCGTGCTTTACGAGCCCGAGCCGTCGATCACGATCGGACGGGCCGGCTCGCGGACCGATATCCAGCTCACCGACGACGAGCTCGTGTCGCGGCAACTGGCGGTCAGGTTCGTGGGCCGTGGCGGTGGCGCGGTGCTGCACGGGCCTGGGCAGGTGGGCATCGCCCTCTTTGCCACGCTCGAGGACCTCGGGCTCGATCATCACGACGTCGGCGGCTACCTCGATCGGTTCGAGTCGGCCCTCGAAGGGGCGGTGCGCGAGGTGCGGTGCGGCACGGCCCGTGACTCGAAGATCTCGGGGGTTTTCGGGCGGACGGGACTCCTCGCCGCCGTCGGCGTCGCGATTCGTCGTGGCGTCGTCTGGCATGGCGGATTCCTGAATGTGGAACGGAACTCGCTGCCCACGCACCGCGTGCAAACCGCCCCCCTCGCCGTCGGATCCGCGCTGCGTACGATGTCATCGATCGAGGCCGACGTGCAGCGTCGTGTACGGCTGCAAGACGCGCGTTCGGCGCTCGTCCACCAGATGGTCGAGTCGTTTGGATTCCCGCAGCCCCACATCCAGTCGGGCTGTCCCGTGTTCGTGAGCGCCGCCCGCCTGTCGGAGCCAGTCAGCCGTGCCGGATAACGCCGCCATCGTGCCTCCCGTGCTGCCGATCATCGAGACGCCTGCCACGCCGGCGATCCCTCCGGCTGCGCGGAGGCTGCCAGCGTGGCTCCGGCGAAATCTCGAGCCGGGGGGCGGCCACGGCGAAACGGCCCACCTGATCGCCGAACTGGGGTTGGAGACGGTCTGTTCGTCGGCCAAGTGCCCCAACCGGCTCGAATGCTGGTCGCAGCGGACGGCGACGTTCATGATCCTCGGCAACGTCTGCACACGGCCCTGCGGCTTCTGCTCCGTGCCCAAGGGCAAGACCGAGGAACTGGAGCATGACGAGCCGGAGCGGGTGGCCGAGGCGGCCCGGCGGCTGGGACTCGCGCACGTCGTGATCACGAGCGTCACCCGCGACGACCTGCCCGACGGCGGGGCCGACCACTTCCGACGGACCGTCGAAGCCGTACGGGCGGCCACCGGGGCCGTGGTCGAGGTGCTCGTCCCGGACTTCATCGGGAAGGAGGGCGCGCTGGAGCGACTGATGGCGGCGAAGCCCGATGTCTTCAACCACAACACCGAGACGGTGCCGCGGCTCTATCGCACCGTGCGGGGCCGCAAGAGCGTCTACGCCTGGACGCTCCAGCTCCTTGCCGATGCCAAGAAAATTCTGCCGACGGTGAAGACCAAGAGTGGCCTCATGCTCGGCCTGGGTGAGACGCGTGACGAACTGCTCGACGTGTTCGCCGACCTCCTCGACCACGGCGTGGACTTTCTCACGCTCGGCCAGTATCTGCAGCCGACCCTCGACTCGCTGCCGGTGGAGCGGTACGTACCGCCGGTGGAGTTCGACGAGCTCGGGGCCCTGGCCCGAACGATGGGGTTCGCGCAGGTGGCCTCCGGTCCGTTCGTGCGGTCGAGCTACCACGCGCGGGAAATGCACGAGGGCCCGTAGGGACGGCCGGGGAACCCCGCGGTTCGAGAAAACCGCGGGCATTTACGCCCCGTCGGCCTCCTCGAGGCCATGGTCGAGGAGTTTCTTGCGGAGCGTGTTGCGGTTGATGCCGAGGCGGGCGGCCGCCTTCAGCTGGATTCCGTTGCAGGCGGCGAGCATCTGGGCGATCAGTTCCCGCTCCACCCGGTTGACGATCCGGTCGAAGAGGTTGTCGTCGTCGGCGCCGGCCGTCGCCATGCCCTGCTCGACCAGGTCGCGAGCCAGGCTGTCGAGGTCCCCGCCGCGGCCGGGGAGCGACACCGGCGGCCGAGCCCCACGCATCGGCGGCGGCAGCAGATCGAGGGTGATCTCATCCCCCTCCGCAAGCACGACGCACCGCTCCACCACGTTTTGCAGTTCGCGGACGTTGCCCGGCCAGTGGTAGGCGCACAGAGCCTCCATGGTGTCCTTGCCGATGTGCGTCACGTAGCGATCCGACTGCTCGCTGTAGTGGGCCAGGAAATGCGTGACGAGCGGGGGAATGTCCTCACGCCGTGACCGCAGCGGCGGGAGGTAGATGGGAACGACGTTGAGGCGGTAGTAGAGATCCTCACGAAACGTTTCCTTGGCCACCTCGTCGAGCAGCTCGCGGTTGCTGGCGGCGATCACGCGCGTGTCCACGCTGATCGTTTCGGTGTCGCCCACCCGCTCGAACTCCCGCTCCTGCAGCACCCGCAGGAGTTTGACCTGCAGCTTCGGTGTCGTCGAATTGATCTCGTCGAGGAAGATCGTGCCGGTATGGGCGGCCTCGAACCGGCCGGCCCGGTTGGCGACGGCGCCGGTGAATGAGCCACGGACATGGCCGAAGAGTTCGCTCTCGAGCAGGCTCTCGGAGAGGGCGCCGCAGTTGACGCGGACGAAAGGCCCCGTGCTTCGTGGCGAGAGTTCGTGGATGGCCTTGGCGATGATCTCTTTGCCGGTGCCGGTTTCGCCGACGAGGAGCACCGAGGCGTTCGAGGCCGCCACGCGGCGGGTCATCGCATACACACCCTGCATCGCGGGGCTCGACCCGATCAGGCCGGCGATGGGCGGGGTGGCAGGATCGTCGCCGGGCGGGGAGGGCTTACGGAGCATCGACGCGGGCAGGCTCGGGGCGCATGCGGGGCGCCTCGAGGAGTTCGAGGAGGTCGCCGGCCAGTCTTCGGCTCTCCGCATCGGTCGCCCGATTGTACATCGTGGCCAGGGTTCTGATCTCGCCGCTCTCCAGCAGGATGCCGTACCGCCGAACGCTGGCCGCAAACCCGGCCCGGGCGCGGGTTCGCAGGGTTTCGGGCAGTTCGGCCTGGCCGGCCTCCCGGAAGAGCGCTTGCTGAGCATCCGGGTGGCCGATCGTGGCCAGTGCCGCCACCGCGGGAGCGTGGAGGTCGTCGCCGGCCAGCGCGAGCCGGACGGTCGGTAGGGCGGCCGAGACATCCCAGCCCCTGGCTCCGAGCGTTGCCAGCGCGTCCAGCGAGGCACGTGCCCGGGAGAGCCGCACCTTGGCCAGCGCGGCCCGCTGCCCGGGGTCTCCCGCCCGCGGACCGGCGGCCCGCGCGAGGGCGTCGTGGAACCGGGGCGATCCGATTTCGGCCCCGCTGCCGGGATCCACCGCAGGCTGGAAGAAACTCTCCATCCGATCCACGATCGTCACGCACTCGACATCGGCGAACGACGTCAGCAGCCGCGTCAGGAACCTTCCCCGCGGGGCGTCGTCGAGCGGATCGACGACCACGAGCACCGGCGGTGCCGGCAACTGGCTGCCGGTCTGCAGCAGCTGCACCGTCTCCAGGGCTGACGGGTTCCCTAGCCGGGCGGCCAGCACGACCAGCACCGTGTCGGCCGACTCGCGTGCGGCGAGGATCGCATCGCGGCCGGAGCGGACGCGAATCGTCTCGTAACCGTGCCGGGACAGGCCGGCGGCCAATTCCTCCACGATCGCCGGATCGGGATGGGCGACGATCGCCCGGTCGAGGCCGGCCGACGTGGCGGCGTGGATCAGCGTCCGCACGACCTGGCTGGCGCCGCGGTAGGGCGGATCACCGCCGCAGGCGGCCAGCGTGAGCGCGGCCTCGACGGCGAACTGCTGGTCGGGCACGGAAAGCCCGCGGACGAGGGCCGCCCGTGCCGCCGGTGCGAGCGGTGCCGTCGGTGTGCCAGATTCGAGCGACCTCGCCTCGGCATCGACCCGAATGGCCCGAGCTGCGGCTGCGGCGGCCGATGTCATGCCCCTCCGGCCGGCGTCGTCGAGCACCTCGACGGCCATCACCCGGTCGAAGCCCTCGGGGCCGGACAGCGCGCCCAACAGCGGTTCGGGCGGCAGGGCATCGATCGCGTCGGGGCCCTCGCCAGCGGCCGCGACGGTGAGTTCGAGCCGCGCGAGCAGCACGAGCCGGACGTGCGCGGGATCGGTGGGGCCGAGGGCGGCCAGATCACGGGCGAGGTGCGTCGCCCGCTCGGCTCGTGCCAGGCGGGTCGTCAGCCGCACTCGTTGGGGAAGGCCCCGCTGCGGATTCCACGAAAACGTTTCCACCGTCTTGGGATCGAGACTGTCCGCCAATGGCAGACCGGCCGGGGAGAGCAGGCGATCGAGACGGCGGGCGACGAGAGCGCGGGCTCTCTCGGCCGACGGAGCGGCTCCGAGGGGAGCGAGCGCGCGGATGGCGGCGTCCCGGGCTGCAGGCGGCGAGTCGGCCGCCAGCGCCGGGGCGAGGAAGAACTCGGCATCCTCGTTGCTGATGGCGGCCAGCGCCGCGATCACACCCGGCCAATGATCAAGGTCGTCCGAGCCGAGCCACGACAGCAGCGCCTCGCGTCCGTCCGCTCCCATGGCGGGCACGAGACCCAGCGCCAGCTGCCGAGCGCCGGCGGCCTCCTCGTCATCCGTCTGCAGGAGGTCGACGAGCACGGGCAGGGCGTCGGTGCCCGCACGGGCGAGTTCGTCGGCGGCCGCCAGCCGCACGGTGCGCGACTCGCTGCGAAGCCCTGCGGCTCCAGCCGCAAGCCGCTGCGGATCGCGTCTCCGCTCGCCCGCGGCCACCCGCAGCGACTCGATGATCCGCGGCGCATCGGGCTCATACGGCCGAAGGGCTCGTTCAAGCCTGCGGAGGCCGGACGGGTCGAGGGTGTCGCCGAGGTCAGCGAGCACCTGGTCACGGTCTTTTTCGACGGCGGCCACCGCATCGACGAAGCCGCGGTAGAAGTCGAGCGCGTCGGTGATCGACTCCACGTCGGCCGCCGTGATCGCCGCCTCGAGCCAGGCCTTGGGCGTCCGTGGCGGCGGCTGCCGCAGAGAGGCGATGATCGCGTCGGCCAGCGGGTCGAGCACCGCCCGTGGCGGCCCGACGGGCTCCGCACCGCGGGCCGGGCCGACGACGAACCCCGCCACCAGCGCGCCGAGCAGGGTGAAAATACAACGACAGCGGGACACGGCACACCCTCTCATGTCCTGGAAAATCGACAGGCGTCGCCGATCCGATCGAGCCGAGACGACCGATCCGCGCAACTGCCCGCCAAGCCCCGGGAACGGCCGGACCGTCCGCCATCCAGCCCGCCCACCCCGTCGCCAAACCCTGTCCGGCAAGGTCACCGGCGTCTGCGCCCCTTCGCCAGCCGGATCGGGCACAGGTCCGCTATCCTGACGGCTGACCCCGACCCTCCCCGCCGGTCTTGCATGTCCGCTTCCCCGCTCGCACCCCACCGGCACCGTGTGCTGCTCGTCGACGACCAGGCCATGATCGGGGCGGCCGTCCGGCGGCTGCTGGCCGGAGCCGATGACATCGACTTCGAGTTTTGCCGCACCGCCGGGGAGGCGATCGCGGCCGCGGAGTCCTTTCGCCCCACCGTGATCCTCCAGGATCTCGTCATGCCGGATGCCGAGGGGCTCGACATGGTGCGGCGGTTTCGCGAATTGCCCGCCACGGCGCAGGTGCCCGTGATCGTGCTCTCCGCGCAGGAGGAGCCCGCCATCAAGGCGCAACTGCTGGGGGCGGGGGCGAGCGACTACCTCGTCAAACTGCCGGACGAAGTGGAGCTGGTGGCACGAGTCCGCGTGCATTCCGAGGGCCATCACCGGCTCGTGGAGCGGAACGCCGCCTTCGCAGCGCTCGAAAAGAGCCTCGCCGACCTGCACGCGGAACGCGAGAAATCCGAACGGCTGCTGCTCAACATCCTCCCCGCCACGGTCGCCGCCCGGCTCAAGGACGGAGAGCAGACGATCGCCGAGAGTTTCCCCGCCGCCAGCGTGCTGTTCGCCGACCTGACCGGTTTCACGACGTTCTCACAGCACGCCGACGCGCGGCAGCTCGTGGCACTGCTCGACACGATCTTCACCGCCTTCGACCATGTGGCGACGGCGGTGGGCGTGGAAAAAATCAAGACGATCGGCGATGCCTACATGGCGGTTGCCGGCCTGCCGGTGCCGCGGCCCGACCATGCCGTCGCGATGGCCGAGATGGCGCTGGGCATGCAGGCGGCCTTCACCGAGGCGATCCGGGGCCGCGACGCGCCACTGGCCATCCGCATCGGCATCCACTCCGGCCCGGTGGTGGCGGGGGTCATCGGCCGCCATAAGTTCAGCTATGACCTGTGGGGTGACACGGTCAACATCGCCAGCCGGATGGAATCGCACGGAGAGGGGGGCAGGATTCACGTGTCATCGACCACCCGCGACCTGCTCGGCGACCGCTACCGCTTCGAGAGCCGGGGCAGCGTGACGATCAAGGGGAAAGGCGTCATGGAGACGCATTTCCTCCTCGGCCGCGCCGCAGCGGAGCGATGACCGCATCGCGAATCGCCGCGGGGATGGTCCCCAGTGGCACCACCTGATCCACCACGCCGAGTTCGACGGCGACGCGGGGCATGCCGTAGACGACACTCGTCGACTCGTCCTGCGCGATCGTCGTGCCTCCGGCGGCGCGGATGGCCTGCATGCCGAAGGCTCCGTCGCTTCCCATCCCGGTGAGCAGCACGCCCACGGACTGCCGCCCCGCCGCCTCCGCAGCCGAACGGAACAGCACGTCGACGGCCGGCCGGCAATGGTGGATGGGGGGCGTCTGTAACAAACGCGTGACGAACCCGCCCGAACGGTAGTCGATGGCGAGGTGAAAGTCGCCCGGCGCGATCACGCATTCCCCAGGCCGTAGCGATTCCCCGTCGGCCGCCTCGCGGACGCGGATGCGGCTCATCGAGGCGAGGCGATCGGCCACCGCGCGGGAGAAGAAGGCCGAGATGTGCTGCACGACCGCGATCGGTGGCAGCCCCGCAGGGAGGCGGGGAATGATCTGGCGCAAGGCCTCGACACCCCCGGTTGAGCCACCGATCACGATGAGCTGCCGGGGATCGCCCTGGGGGGGCGGCGCGAGGGCGAGCTCCGGCGTGGCCTGAATCGCCGTCGGGCGACGCAGTCGTCGTGCTGCCGCGGCCGCCGCCTTGACATGGAAGGCGAGTTTGTCGGCCAGGGCGCCGATCGACATCGTGCCATCGGGCTTGGCCAGCACGTCGACCGCACCGGCCTCCATCGCATCGAGCGCCGCCTGCGAGCCGTGCTGCGTCAGCGAACTCACGACGACCACGGGCAGCGGCTGGTGCTCCATGAGAATCCGCAGGAACGTGAGCCCGTCAATCCGCGGCATCTCGAGGTCGAGCGTGAGCACGTCGGGATCGAGCTGGGCGATCTTTTCGCGGGCCACGTAGGGATCGCAGGCCGTGCCGACCACCTCCAGCGCCGGGTCGCGGGCCAGCGCCTCGCCGATCGCCCGGCGAACCAGGGCGGAATCATCGACGACGAGAACGCGAATTTTTCGTGGCGCTGAATGGCTCATGATGACGTGCGAGCGTTTCCCGTCACGCTGCCTTCTGATAGACGGAGGGGCCGGTCTGCCGGAATCCGTGCCGCAGGCCGAGCAGGCTCTCGGAATGGCCCACGAAGAGAAATCCGCCGGGGGCGAGCTGGTCGAAGAGCCGCTCCACGAGCAGTTGCCGTGACTCGATGTCGAAGTAGATCATGACGTTCCGACAGAAGATCACGTCCTGTTCCCCCGCCAAAGGATAGCGGGGCTGGAAGAGGTTGATCGCCGTGACGGCGACCTGCCGACGCAGTTCTCGCCGGACGCGGTAGAACCCTTCCCGCTCCCCGAAGCCGCGGAGGAAGTGGCGACCGAGGAGTCGTGGTTCGGGAAGATCGACCTTGTCGGCCGCGTAGATGGCCGTCCGGCAGCGGTCCAGCATCCGGCGGGAGATGTCGGAGGCCTGCACGAGCCAGCCGTACGGCAGCCGGCTGGACGCCTGCTCGGCCAGCATGATGGCGAGCGAATAGGCTTCCTCGCCGGAGGCCGCCGCCGCCGACCAGACCCGCAGTTCACGGCCCGCCGCCGAGGCCTGCGGCGCGACCCGCGGCAGCACGTCGCGGACGAGGATCTCGAAGTGGGCCGGCTCGCGGAAAAAGTGCGTGTGATTTGTGGAGATGAGATCGACAAGCTGCTCCGCCTCGTCGGCACCTGCGGGAGCGTCCAGCAGCCGGCAGTAGTCGTCGAAGCTCGTGCAGCCCAGCTCGCTCAGGCGATTGGCCAGTCTTCCGGCGACAAAGGCCTGTCGATCCGGGCCCAGCCTGATCCGGCTGCGTCGATAGACGACATCGGCGAGGAAGGCGTAGGCCTGCGGCGACAGGTCACTCATCGGAGCCCGGAAAACGTGTGAAATGACGGTCTTCGGCGTCAGGGGCGGGCTCCGCCGGACGTCCGTCTCCGGGCATCGGGATGCGGGGAGCCGGGGACGGGCGCCGCGGCGGCGTGAGCGCCGGTCGCGCGGCGGGCGATCGCGCGGCGGCGGGCCGTGGTCGGGTCGCGGTCACGAGGGAACGAAGTTTTTCGATCACGACCTGCACGGCATCGGCCTGATCCGAGAGGTCGGCCGCCGCGCGGGCCCCTTCGTCGGCGCGGGTGGCATTCTCCTGGGTCACCTGATCGAGTTGCGTCATCGCCGTGCTGATCTGCCGAATGCCCTGGGATTGCTCCCGGGCGGCCGTGGCGATCTCCGCCACGAGCTGATCCGCTGCCGTGATCCGGTCGGCGATCTCATGCAGGGAGGTGCCGACGCGGCCGCAGCTGGCCGCCCCGTGCCGACTGCTCTCGATCGCTGCGTCGATGCGGTCGGCCGTCTCCTTGGCCGCCGCAGCGCTGCGCTGGGCGAGCAGCCGCACCTCGTCGGCCACCACGGCGAATCCCGCGCCGGCCTGGCCCGCACGGGCTGCCTCGACGGCCGCATTGAGCGCGAGAATGTTGGTCTGGAACGCGATCTCGTCGATCTGCTTGACGATCTTGGCCACCTCGCCGCTCGAGGTCGCGATCGCCTCCATGGCGGCATCCATTTCCGTCATCGTGCGGGACCCCGCTTCTGCCGCGGTGCGGGCCTGCCCGGCATACTCCTTGGCCCGGGCCGCGTTCTCCGCCGTGGTGCGGGTCATGGCCGACATCTGCTCGAGCGCCGCGCCGGTCTCGGCCACCGACGCCCCCTGCTCACTGCAGCCGGTGGCGACGGTCTGGCTTACCGAGGCCAACTGGCTCGACGAGGCGGCCGTGCGGGAGGCACCGGCCTCGAGCGAGTCCGAGATCGTGAGCAGGCCGCGGGATAGCGATCGCATGATGCCGACGGCCATCCCCAGGCCGAAGATCACCAT
>CAZONY010000008.1:0-21739 GCA_964581215.1 uncultured Chitinophagaceae bacterium
CGGTGCCTAGCTCCACGTAGCCGACCATGGCGTGAACGAGGAGCAGGAATCCCAGCAGAAGGTGGCCGAACCGCCAGCCCGTGGTCGCGCCGAAGACGGCCAGCAAGGCCAGGCCGATGCCCGCCGCCACGAGCGGCGGAAGCCCCAGATCGCTCTTGAAGAACAGGGCCAGCAGGCAACAGATGACCGCGGCGCCGACCAGCCCCAGTTCGCCCAGCATGTCCCGGAACGAAACTCCTGAACTGCTGGCTTCGCTTTTGGGAAACCGCTGCCCCAGCATCATGAGCCCGTAGAAGATCACCGGTATCAGGAACAGCGAAATCTGGGTCTGCCAGGCGACGGGCTTGGTGGCCTCGGAGCCGGCCATGAAATAACTGGCCAGACCACCGAGGATCAGCCCGCCGGGCCAGCCGGCATGAAGAATGTTGAGGTAGTGCGTCTTGTTCTTCGGAAACAAGGCGGCGACCAGCGGATTCACCACCGCCTCCGCGATGCCGTTGCCGATCGCGAACAGGAACATGCCCCAGAAAAGGCACTGAAAGGCCAGGGGCTTGCCGCCGGCCGCAAAGGCGGCTCCGGTGGCCAGCGTCAGCGCGGCCGACACCAGATGCATCAGGAACGCGGCGAACATCAGCGGGCCGAACCCGATCCGGTCGGCGATCAGGCTGGAAAGCAGGATGATGATGCCAAAGCCCGTCAGGCCGCCGCCCGTGATCGCGCCCAGTTCGGTTTGGGTGAAACCGTATTGCTCGGCCCACTGACCGAGAATCCCACCGCGAATCGCGAATCCCACGCCGGCGGCCAGGATGGCCATGAAGCCCGCCCAGAGCAGGCGTTGGGCGTTGGGCGCGGAGCCCGCTGGTGCGGAAGCGTGGGCGGAGTCGTTCGCGTGCATGCTGGTTCCCCCTCGAATGCGGTGGTGTGGCGAAGGGGGAACTATAGCAAGGCTCCGCGGGTGGCGGAAACAGCAGGGTTTCGGCGGCCCATCCGGCCCGGGGCCATCCGGGCCGTGGCTTGACCCCCCTCCCTGCGGCCCCGTACCGTCCCGCCCCCGCCGTCGCCCCGCGACGCCCCGCGGGAGATGCCTGGCTTCTCACCGTTCCACCGACACCCGTGACCGCTCTCACCGAGTCGCTTTGGACGCTCGTGCGTTGGGCCGTGCCCATGACGGTCTGCGGCATCGTCGCCGCGGGCGCGATCGGTGCCAGCCGGATCGGCGACCACGTGCGATCCCGGGTCGAGGCGCGGCTCTCGGCGGAGTTTCCCGGCCTTGCCGTGCGGGTGCAGGGAGCCAGCCTCGTGGAGGGCGAGGGCATCGTGGTGCGGGGCGTGTCTCTCTCCGACCCGCGGCTTCCCGAGCCCGTGCGCCGACTGGTGTCGATCGACGAGGTGCATCTCGCCTGCAGCACCAGCCTGGCTGATCTGGCGGCCGGCTCGCCTCCGATCACCGCAGTGCGGGTGCGCCGGCCGGTGGTGCATGCCGCACGACTGCCCGGTGGTACCTGGAATCTCGAGTCGCTCCTCGGCGACAAGCGGCCCCGCGGAATCGTGCCGATCGTCGTCGAGGCGGGGGAACTGTTCGTCGATGATGCGCCGCTGCGCAAGCGGGTGACGGTTCGGCACGTGGAGTTCGAGATCCTGCCACGCGACGCCGAGCCGGGCTGGGCCACCGTGCGCGGCCGCATGGCCGCCGACCTCTTCGATGCGGCCACCTTCGAGGGCCGCGTCGCGCCGGCGACGGGCGGCTTCGACATGGCCGGATCGGTCGAGGGCTTCGAACTGACGCGTCAGGTGGCGGCCGCCATTCCGGAAACGCCGTCCATCGCCACCGGGGTGCGCGATGCCATGGCCGGCCTGCGAGGGCAGCTCTCGCTCCAGTGGCGGGCTTCAGGAGACCTGTCCGCCATCGGCAGCGCCGCCTTTGCCTGCGGTGGGCGGCTCGAATCGGGCCACTTCGAGCATCCGCGGCTGCCGTTCGTCGTGAGCGACATGAAAGCCTCCTTCTCCGCCGACCGCTCCGGACTGAGGATCGAATCGCTCGAGGCCCACGGCGGGGCGACGTTGCTCCGGGGCTCGGGCCATCTGGTGGGATGGTCGCCCGCCGGCGATTTCGACCTGCTCGTGGAAGCCGAGCGACTCGTGGTCGGGCGACAGTGGGAGGGCGTGCTGCCCGAGCCCATGGCCGACCATTGGAAGAAGCTGCTTCCCGCCGGCGAGGTGGACGTACGGGCCGAGGTCACCCGTCGAGGTGGCGTCGTCGATCCGCGGGTCTCCGTCCGCTGCCGCAACGTGTCGCTCACGCACTACCGCTTTCCCTACCGGCTCGATCGCACCGTCGGCACGGTGGTGCTCGAGGGGCGATCGCTGTCGCTGCATCTCACCGGTCAGGCCGGCGGGCATCCCGTGCAGGTGGCCGGCGTCATGAAGTTCGAGCCCGGCGGAGCGGCCGGGCATGTCGAAGTGCGGGGTGACGGGATGCAGATCGACGAGCCGCTGCTGGCGGCCCTGCCCTCCCGGAGCGCCGACATCGTTCGCCACCTCCGGGCGGCGGGCACGTTCGACTTCGTGTTCCGCCACGAGCGGGGCCCGACCCTGCCCGACGGGCCTGCCAATTCGCTCGGCATCCGGTTGACGAAGTGCAGCCTCGCCTACGCCGGCTTTCCCTATCCCCTCACGAACGTGTCGGGCCGGATCCGCATGGACCGGGGGCACTGGACGATCCAGGATGTCGTCGGTTTGAACGACGCCGGCGTCGTGCGCTGCTCCGGATCGCTGGTGCCGCACGGCGAAGGGGATGGTGAGTTGACGCTCCACCTGACCGGTGCGGGCGTGGTGCTGGAGCGGGAACTGCGCGACGCCTTGCCTGCGGGCATGCGGCAGGTCTGGGACGATCTTGATCCCCGGGGGAATGCCGACTTCTCGGCGACCGTCAGCCATCGCATCAAGGTGCGGCGGACGACGGTGGCCGTGGAGGCGATCCCGCATGGCGACACGGTGTCGATCGAGCCGGCGTGGTTTCCCTATCGACTCGAGCAGTTGCAGGGCCGGCTTGTGCTGGAGGACGGGCTGTTGCGGTTCGAGGGTGTGCGCGGCGTGCACGACCGCACGACCGTCGCCGCCGAGGGCACCTGTCGCTTCATGCCCGAAGGGGGATGGCACGTCTCCTTCGCCCAGCTGTCGGCCGACCGCTTCCGAACCGACCATGACGTGATGCAGGCGCTGCCCCCGGGGCTCCAGCGGGCCATCGCGTTGCTGCGGCCGCGCGGGCTCCTTTCGCTCTCGGGCGCCCTCGACATCTATTCGACACCGGTCGTCTCGGCCCCGTCCGACGACGGCGGCAGCGCGCCCGCGCCAGCGGCCGCGTGGGACCTCGTGGTCGATATGGAGCAGGGGGCGCTCGACGTGGGCGTGGGGCTCGAGCACGTGCATGGCGGAGTACGGCTCCGCGGACAGAGCGACGGCCGCTCCTGGCAGTCGACGGGAGAGGTGGCCATCGATAGCGCGATGTGGCGTGGGGTGCAGATGACCAAGGTCAGCGGGCCCTTGGCGATGAACGCCGACGGGGCGCGATTCGGCATGGCGGCCGAGACCATCGGATCAGGACGTCCGCGCCGTCTGCAGGCCGAGGTGGCCGGCGGCATGCTGGCGATCGACGGACGGATGACGGCCGACGAGGCGGGCTCGTTTGCCGTGGCGATGTCGCTCGACGGCGCCGATGTCGAGCGGCTCACCGGTGAAATGCGCGAGGTCGGGCCCGCGGCGGATGCGCGGCGGTATCGGGGACGGCTGTCGGGCTCCTTGGAGCTGACCGGGGCGCGGGGCGGCACGCATTCCCTCGCCGGCCGTGGTCAAGTGCGTCTCAAGGATGCCACCATCCACGAGCTGCCCGTCGTGGTGGCCCTGCTCAAGGTGCTGCGCGTGAAGGCGCCCGACCGCAATGCCTTCGGGTCGAGCTTCGCCGATTTCCGCATCGAGGGTCCGCACGTCTATCTGGACTCGATCGAGTTGGCGGGGGACGCGATCAGCCTCGTGGGCACGGGTGAACTCGACCTCGACGGCAACGTGCATCTCGTCTTCCGCTCGATCATGGGGGATGCGGAGGAGCAGCTGCCGGTGATGAAGCGGGTGCTCGGCGGAGCGAGCGGACAGTTCCTGCTGATCCACGTGGATGGCACGATCGCCCAGCCCGACATCTCCTCGGAGGCCTTTCCGACGCTCGCGGCCGCCCTCCAGCGGCTCCAGTCGGCCCAGCGGAATCCCGACGGCCTCCGCACCGCGGCGGCCCGCCGCGAAGCCCGCCGGGACGAACCGCGGTGACCGCTCGTGGATGACTTTTGCCACGGACGGGTACAGTGAGGCGGTCGAGCATGCCGATGGGAAGGCAACGAGCATGGCTGAAACACCGATCCAGTTCGTGAAGATGCAGGGCGCGGGCAACGACTACGTCTACGTGGACTGCTTCGTCCAGCCAGCCCCCGTCGACCCGGCCGCGCTGGCCCCCCGGATCGCCGACCGCCACTTCGGCGTGGGGGGCGATGGGCTCGTGCTCGTGCTGCCGTCCGACACGGCGGCCGTGCGGATGCGGATGTTCAACGCCGATGGCAGCGAGTCCGAGATGTGCGGCAACGGCGTGCGGTGCGTGGCGCATCTCGCGGTGGCCCATGGCCATGCCGCCGAGGGAACGGTGGCCGTCGAGACCGGGCGGGGCGTGCTGACGCTCCAGGTGCGCCGTTCCGGGCTGCGGGGCAGCACCGTCACGGTGGGCATGGGAGAGCCGATTCTCGCCGCGCCGCAGATTCCCGTCGCTCTGTCGCCCGATGCCGGAGGCAGACTGCTCGATGCCGACTGCCCGGCGCTCGGACCGGCCGAACCGTGGTGGCGGGAGGCCGGGCTCGACCCCCGGATGACCTGCGTGTCGATGGGCAATCCCCACGCCGTCTTCTTCTGTGGCGACGTCGCGGCCGTGCCCCTCGAGCGGATCGGACCGATCATCGAGCGCCATCCGATCTTCCCCCGGCGGATCAATGTCCACTTCGTGCAGGTGCTCGCTCCCGACCGGGTGCGGATGCGAACCTGGGAGCGGGGGAGTGGCATCACGATGGCCTGCGGCACGGGCGCTTCGGCGGTGTGCGTTGCGGGCCTGCTCACCGGTCGCACCGGCCCGAAGATCGTCGCGGACGTGCCCGGAGGATCGCTGACGCTCGAGTGGTCGGGTGCCGGTGAGGTGTTCATGACCGGTCCGGCGGAGGAGGTGTTCGAGGGCGTGTGGCCGGCGGGGACGACGGCATGAAAATCCAGTCTCCCCTGGGCATCGGCGCCTGGTCGCTGGTTTCCACCGCCTGCATCCGCCGCTGGATGGCCACGCTCGACTGCCGTGCCGACTTCGCCGATCCAACCGTCGATCCGGTGCATCCGGCCTACCGCGGTGCGAAGATCTATGTGTTCTGGCACGAGAACATCCTCCTGCCGCTCTCCCTGCGCGGGCACAGCAACATCTCGATGCTGCTCTCCCGCCATGCCGATGCGAACATCCTCGACCGGGTGGCCCGGATGATGGGCTTCGGCGTCGTGCGCGGCAGCACCTTCCGCGGGGGCACGACCGCCCTCCGCGAACTGGCGGAACGGGCCGCGACCGGCAACCTCACGATCACGCCGGACGGGCCCCGTGGCCCGCGACGCCGGCTGGCGGCCGGCTGCGTCTTCCTCGCCAGTTCACTCGGCATTCCGATCGTGGTGATGGGCTTCGGCTACGAACGTCCGTGGCGGTTCGGCACGTGGGACCGGTTCGCCCTGCCGCGGCCGTGGACGCGGGCCCGCGGCGTCGTGAGCCGGGCCATCGCCATTCCCCCCGATCTCGATCGTGACGGCATCGAGCGGCATCGTGACGGCATCGAGCGACTCCTGACGCGGCTTTCCGATGATGCCGAGGAGTGGGCGACCGCGCGGACGCGGCGGCCCGGGGAACGGATCGTCCGCAAGGAGCCCTCACGGGTGGCGCGACGGGCCGCCGCGCTCGACGGGCCGCGCGGCGTCTCACTCGACGACGAGTTGACCCGCGTCGGCATCGCCACGCTGGCGGGTGCTACCGCAGCCGACGTTCCGCCGATGGATCGAGCCGGCGCTCAAGAGCCTCGATCCGCAGTCGCAGCAGGATCACCTCCTGCTCGAGCGACTCCTGTGGCGACGATCGCTCGAGCCCCGTGACCATCTGGCCGGACGGATCCCGCGGCTGCGACACCGCGGGACGTCGCGCCTGCAGCGGAAGCGGCGAGGGCTCGCCGCCCTCGGGCGGCCCGCCGCCGAGAAGGGCCCTTTCGAGCGGCAGTTCGAGGGATTGGAGCACCACGTCCGCCCGGCGCGATTCGCCGCCGGGCAGCACGTACTCCAGGGAAACGGGGGCCCCGACCGGCCCCCCCGTGACCAGCCGGGTGAGGTCCCCCGGGTCGCTGACCGGCTGGTTTCCCAGGGCCACGATCACGCTTCCCGGTGGAATGCCCGCCTTGGAGGCAGGAAGATCATGAACGACTCCGATCACGTAGGCTCCGCGTTGCCCGGGAAGTCGGTAGCGCGATTGCACATCCGGATCGACTCGCACGGTGCGCACTCCGAGTGCCGTTCGGCCCTTGGCGTCGGCCGGACGGGGCAGGGGGTCTGCCACGACAACGGAGGCAGGGGGCGGTAGCGACTCGACTCGTTCCGGAGCGGTGAACGGGTCAGGATTGGATGGGAACCGGGCGGGAGGAACGACGGTCTTCGTCGCTGGAGCGGTGGATCCCTGCCAGTCGGGGCGTTCCACGGCGGGCGCCGGGCGAGCCTCGGCGACCAGTGACTTGTCCTCGACCCAGTCGCCTCTGCCGACCGACATCTTTACGGGCGTTCCCGGGCTGAGCGGGGCAAGAGCGGCGGCGAGTTCATCGGCCGTCCGCAACGGATGGCCGTTGATTCCCAGCAGCGTGTCCTGCGGTGCGATGCCCGCCCGGGCCGCCGGACCGCCGGGGGCCACGTCGACGAAGACGAGCCTGCCCGGCACCAGCGTGTCGTCCGCCGCAAATCCCAGCCAGCCTGTCCCCGGGGTCGCCGACGCCGGCGGAATTGACGGCGGCACGGTGGCCGTGCCTGCGACCGCGCCGGGCTGCCGAAACGGCACCGCCTGTGCCTCACCGACGGAGATTTCGCCGGGCGTTGGTGGCGCAAAGGACGAAGGGTCCTCGGCGGCGAGCGACATCGCCAACGGGCCTGTCCAGCACCCCATCACGCCGATGATCCCGACGGCCCTCAGCCATGATCGCGTCATTGCGAACCTCCTGATCCAGCGATTCAATATCGTTGGACTTCCCGATCCATCGCCGCGAAGGCGAAACGAGCAGTATAGGCGATCAGAATGCCTCGTGCGCTGCTCGTCGAACACCCGCGCCGACGGCTCATCGGGCTGCCGCACGACACGGGTCTTCGGTGGTTCACGCCCCTTGCATGCGATGGTTTGACAGCACTGCAAGCACCCCTATACTCGCGCCGTTCGACTGCTTTCGGCAGGAGGGAACAGAGTCGGAAATCGCACGGAATGCGTGTTTTTTCGACCGTGGAAGGAGCCATGGCAAGACGACGGAATGTCCACGCGGCGTCGATCGCAGTCCCCGTTGCGGGAATGGCCGCCACGGTCCGCGAATCGCTGCGTCGGCGGATCGGTGCCGAGCGGTTCGACGTCTGGTTTGGAGAAACGGCCGGCATCGACGTCGTCCCAGGCGACGGCTCCGCTGGTCCGGTGGTCACGGTCACCATCGGCAGCGGCTTCTCGCATGACTGGCTGCGGAAAACGTTTCGCGGGGACGTCGAGGCCGTGGCCACGGCCGCCTGCGGTTCCTCCGTGCGGGTTGATTGGCGCGAGGGATCGACGCCGGCGTCGCACGACCCGACCGATGCCCCTGGTTCCGCGGGGCTGGGTCGGCCCCCCGCAGTCGATGACCAGGCCCGCACCCCGTCCACCGGCTCAGGGCCGGTCCGTGGGGCCGCATCCGCGCCGCGGGTGGTTCCCTCGGCCCGTCGCCAACCGGCGCTCGACACGTTCGTCGTCGGGGCCAGCAACCGGATGGCCTTCGCAGCGATCGAATTGGCCGCCAATCGTCCCGGGGAGATGTCGCCTCTCTTTCTCCACGGGCCCAGCGGCGTCGGCAAGACGCACCTGCTCGAGTCATTCTGCGATGCCGCCCGTGCCCGGCACCCGGGCATCGCCACCGTCTTCCTCTCGGCCGAGCAGTTCACGACCGGATTTCTGCAGGCGCTGCATGGATCGGGGCTGCCCGGATTTCGCCGTTCCTGCCGCCAGGCCGACATGCTCGTCATCGACGACCTGCAGTTTTTCGTCGGCAAGCGGGCCACTGTCGTGGAGTTTCAGCAGACGATCGACGCCGTGATGCGGCAGGGCCGGCAGATGGTGTTCGCCGCCGATCGTGATCTCGACGCCCTCGGTGAACTCGGTCCGGAATTGCTGGCCCGGCTCAAGGGAGGCATGCAGGCTCGGATCCTGCCCCCCGACGAGGACGTGCGCCGTGGCATCGTCGCCGGACTGGCCGCCCGACGCGGGCTGACGATGCCGCGGGAAGTGGTCGACTACGTGGCGACCCACATCACCCGCCATGCCCGTGAACTCGTCGGGGCCGTGAATCGCCTCGAGGCTGCCAGCCACATGCTCGGCCTGCCGATCACCCCCGACATGGCTGCCGAATCACTGGTCGACCTGGTCCGATCGAGTCGGCGGGGCGTGCGGTTGGCCGATATCGAGCGGGCCATCTGCACCGCCTTCGGGATCGAGGCCGGCAGCCTGCAATCGGCGCGGCGATCGCGGAGCGTGAATCACCCCCGCATGCTGGCGATGTTCCTCGCCCGCAAACACACCTCATCGGCGCTCACGGAGATCGGCCGCTATTTCGGCCGGCGCAGCCACTCGACGGTGATCACGGCCCAGAAGACGGTCGCCGAATGGCTCAGCCGCCAGGAGAGTGTCCGGCTGGCTGATGCCTCGTGGGAGGCCGACGAGGCCATCCGCCGCGTCGAAGACCTGCTGCGGGTCGGCTGAGCGTCGTCGGTTCCGGGCTGCCCGTGCCCCGTCGCCGGACGTTCGCTCCGGGCATCCATGCCATTGCTGTTCGGTACGGCAGATGCAGGACGAGTCGATCTGCGTCTTGCGTGGCTCGGGGCTGCCCGTGCCCCATCGCCGGACGTTCGCTTCGGGCATCCATGCCCTTCGCTCTCTCCCTGCTGGCTGCGCTTCGCCATCCTGGCTTCGCTTGCCATCAAGGCCGGCTCTCGGGGCACGGGCAGCCCCTCGCTGACTTCGCGACTCGCATGCGCGGCGACGAACCATGCATGCCGACGAGGCGCAGGGGTCGGCGAAAGTCGAGGAGCATTGGGCGTATCCTCGCCCGCGACGCGGCTTTTGCCGCCCCGGAGCCGGTGCGCGACCACAGCGGGAGCGATCGAGCGTGAGGCTGGTCAACTCGCCCAGCCGGCTCGAAAACCAGGCGTGTCCGTGTCGCTACCGTGGCACGATCTGTTCTTCGCGGCTGGCCTTGTAGCGGATGCTCGACTGGGCGCCCTCGAATCCGACGACGCGGCGGTCGGTCGACGTCGAGCGGGAGAGGACGCGGCCCGCCTCGACGTCGAACCGGATCGTGCCGTCCCAAATCCGCTCCAACAGCCGGGCGTCGAGCCGAGGGTCGTCGATCGGCGTCAGGACCGTCGTGGCGACGGAGATCGTGGCGACACCGTCGTCGATCCGTTCCAGTTCGTACCGGAGCCGCGTGCGCACCGCGCGGCGGCCCGAGTGGGGCGCCTCGATCACGAGTTCGTCGGGGATCGTCCAGGTGGCGCCGACGGCGACGGGCTCGTCGGGAAGCGGTACGACGATCAGATCTCCGGTGACGTCCAGCGGCACGACCCGCAGGTTGTGCCGATCGATGATCCGTCCGGCCTGATCGACGACCAGACGCGTGAGCGGTACGCCGAGGCTCTGCCGCACCGTGTCATACCCGGGAGGGGGCGGGCCATCGTCGTCGCTGCTCCACCGGACCTCCCCCCGATCGGTCGTGCGCGAGGTCATGCTCACCCGATCGACCGACTGTTCGAGCGTCGTCCGTCCCCCGTCCTCCACGTTCACGACCCGCCAGGTCTTGCGGGAATCGGTCGCCGTCTCGACCGATTGCCGCGTCGTGCCGATCGTGGTCTCGGTGAGAGCCCGATGCCGCACGTCCATGTCGATCCGCTCGCCCACGCGGAACCGGTACTTCAGCTGGACCGTCGCCCCGGCCGGGGCCTCTGCCAGCGCGCTGGAGGCCGGGCCGGTGGCCGCCGCCACGGCCAGCAGGCAGATGCCGAGGAGAGGAGCGGCGGGCTGCGTCACGACGTTTCCTCCCGCGTGATGCCCCCCGGGCCGGCGCCACGCGCGTCAGCCCCCCAGGAAAGCTTTTCCCGGAGCGTGCGGTAGTAGCCATGGCGACGCGTTTCGATGAGGGTGAATCGCGGCGCCGCGCGGCGGACGCGGATCCTGTCGCCCGGCTCCAGGCCAGCCACGACGCGGCCATCGACCAGGCAGGCCGAGCCGGCGTTGGGGCGCGGCACGATCAGTTCATATTCGCGCGATGCCGAATCGACGACCGGGCGATTCGTGAGAGTGTGGGGATTGAGGGGCGTGAAGACGAAGGCATCGAGGTCTTTGCGGACGATCGGGCCCCCGGCGGAAAGGTTGTAGGCCGTGGATCCTACAGGTGTGCTCACGATCAGCCCGTCTCCACGATAGGTCGTCGCCGCTTCGCCATCGACATGCAGCCCGATCTCGATCATGGAGAAAGGGGGGCCGGCGAGGATCGAAGCCTCGTTGAGGCCGAGTTCCCGATGCAGCGCGTGCCCGTCACGCATGATCTCGCATTCGAGCATCATGTGGTCGACGCGTCGAAACCGTCCGGCGGCGATATCGGCCAGCGCCGTTCCGAAATCGTCACGGGAGACGTCGGCCAGGAATCCGAGCAGGCCCAGATTCACACCGAGCACCGGGGCCTGGGCGTAGCCCATCCACCGGGCCGTCCGCAGGATGGAGCCGTCGCCCCCGAGAACGATGACCAGGTCGGGCAGTTCGGCGGGCGCGGCCTCGCGCTGCTCCCAGGCCGCGCGGGGGGCCAGTCGCCGGGAGACGCGGTGGCCGGCTGCCGTGAGGAGGTCCTCGACACGACGCGCCTCGGCATCGATGCCGGCCAGTTCCGCGGGGCCGACGATCAGCACCTGCAGCGACTCCCCGAGCGGCCGCTGAGGCTGGAGGCGGTTGGCGTGCTGGTTCATGGACGGGCCAGTGAGGCGGCTGCCGCGGATTCACGGCCGGCGAGCCGACGGCAGGTGGCGGCGATACCCGCCGCGTCGAGCCCCAGTTCGGCGAGCAGTTCTCCCCGCTCGCCGTGCTCGACGAACCGGTCGGGCAGGCCCAGCCGCACCAGGGGCACGCTCGGCATCCCGGTGCCGGCATGGGCCTCGTTCAGGGCCTCGAGCACCGCGCTCCCGAAGCCTGTCTGGAGCGCGTTTTCCTCCACGGTGACGACCCATGGCGCCGCCTCGATCCGGGGGAGCAGGAGCCCGGTATCGAGTGGCTTCACGAACCGGGCGTTGATGACCGCCACCTCGAGATCCTCCTGTCGAAGGCGGGCCGCCGCCTCCAGCGCCGCGCCCAGCAGCGTGCCGCAGGCGATGATGACGCCATCCGAACCCTCCGCCAGCAGTTCGGACCGGCCGAGTTCGACCGGCGCCCGCGGGCCGGCGTGGTTCTCGGTCACCGCCTTGGGATAGCGGATCGCCACCGGTCCGCCGTGCTCGAGCGCCCAGGGCAGCATGGCCCGCAGGTCGTGCTCGTCGCCCGGCGCCATCACCACCATGTTGGGAAAGAGACGCATGTAGCCGAGATCGAACGATCCGTGGTGGGTCGGCCCGTCCGGCCCGGTCAGACCCGCGCGATCGAGCATGAAGGTGACCGGCAGGTTTTGCAGGCAGACCTCCTGGAAGATCTGGTCGAACGACCGCTGCAGGAAGGTGCTGTAGATGTCCACGATCGGCCGGCAGCCCGCCTTCGCCTGGCCGGCTGCGAAGGCCACGGCATGCGACTCGCAGATGCCGACGTCGAAGAACTGGTCGGGGAATTCCTCGCGGACCGGTTCGAGCTTGTTTCCCTGGCACATCGCGGCCGTCAGGACCGTCACCCGTCGATCCCGCCGCAGGCAGTCGCCGATCACGCTGCTGGCGACGTCGGTGTAGGCCCGTGCCGAAGACTTCTTGATCGAGACGATGCAGTCTTCGTCGTCGCACTCGAAGGGCGCCGGCGTGTGGAAAAAGACCGGGTCGGCCTCCGCCGGCTTGAACCCATGCCCCTTCTCGGTGAGGACGTGGAGGAGGATGGGGCCCTCCTGATCCTTGACGAGTTCGAGGTAGCGGATGAGCGTGGGGAGCGAATGCCCCTCGACGGGGCCGAAGTAGCGAACGCCCATCGCCTCGAAGAGCATGCCGCCGTGCAGGGTGGCCTTGAGCGAGTCCTTGGCCTTGTTGATCATCCGCTCCATCTGCTCGCCCACCATCGGAACGCCCTTGATGATCTCGCCGGCCTGCTGCTTGATGCCGCGATACCAGGGATTCGCACGGATCAGGTCGAGGTACTCGGCCAGGGCACCGACCCGCGGGCAGATCGACATCTTGTTGTCGTTGAGGATCACCAGCAGCCGCTTCTTGAGGAAGCCGGCGTTGTTGAGGGCCTCGAAGACGATGCCGGAGGGCAGGGCTCCGTCGCCGATCACGGCGACGGCGTGGCGATCGCCCTGATCCCGGAGGGCGTCTCCGCTGGCCAGGCCCAGCGCCGTCGAAACGCTGCAGCCGGCATGACCCGTCATGAACAGGTCGTAGGGGCTCTCATCGGGGTTGGGGTAGCCCATCAGTCCGCCCCTCGTGCGGATCGTGCCGAACCGGGAGAAGCGGCCGGTGACCAGCTTGTGGGGATAGATCTGGTGGCCGGTGTCCCAGATCAGCCGATCCCGGCCGAAGTCGAAGACCCGGTGCAGGGCGATGCACAGTTCGACCACGCCCAGATTCGAGGCGAAGTGCGCCGTCCGCGTGGCGGCCACCTCGCATAGAGCCTTCCGCATCTCGGCGGCCAGCTGCTCCAGTTTCTCGATCGAGAGCCCCTGGAGATCTCGAGGGGACATGATCGTGGGCAGGATGTCGGCCATGGGTGCGAGGCTCTCGTTCCGTCGGGGATTCAGATCAATGGTTGCGGGAAACAATCCAGCGTGCCAGCCGGGCCAGTTCCACCGCCGGTTCGCCAAGGCCGCCGAGGGCCACTTCGGCCTCTGCCGCCAACGCCTCCGCACGGGCCCGGCTCGGCTCGATGCCGAGGATGGTGGGAAAGGTCAGTTTGCCCCGGCCGGCATCCTTGCCCACACGCTTGCCGACGGCCGCTTCGTCTCCCTCCGCATCGAGCAGGTCGTCGGCGATCTGGAAGGCCAGGCCGAAGCCGCGGCCGTAGGCGGCCAGGGCGGCCAGGGACGTCGGGGTAGCGCCGGCCGAGAGGCCGCCGAGTTCGAGCGCGGCCAGGAACAGGGCCCCCGTCTTGCGGCGATGGATGCGTTCCAGCCAGGCCACCTGGTCGGCCGAGCCGGCTGCAGCCATGTCCTCGACCCAGCCCCGCTCGGCAGCGAGGTCGTCGGACTGTCCGCCGACGAGCGCCTCCGCCCCGGATGCCCGGGCCAGCGCGAGGCAGGCTCGACCGGCGGTTTCGGGAGGCAGTCCGCCGGCGAGCGTCTCGAAGGCGAGCGCCTGGAGCGCATCGCCGCAGAGGATCGCCGTGGCCTCGTCGAAGGCTCGATGGCAGGTGGGACGGCCACGGCGGAGGTCGTCGTCGTCCATCGCCGGCAGATCGTCGTGCACCAGCGAATAGGCATGGATGAGTTCCACGGCCACGGCCGCGGGAGCGGCCGACTCCCACGATCCGCCGCAGGCCTGGGCGGCCCAGAGTACGAGCGCGGGTCGCAGGCGCTTTCCGGGGGCGAGGACTGCGTACCGCATGGACTCGAAGAGCCGCGGCGCGGTGTCGGGGCCGCGGACGAACGTGGCGTCGAGCCGCGGCTCGATGAACGCCCTCACGCGATCGAGCGATGCGGCGACCGAGGCGTCGGAATCACCCTGCCCGCCGGCCCAGAACGCCGGTCCAACGGCTGTTTGGCAGCCTGCCATGCTGCGGCCCCGCCACGTGAATGAGACATGGGCCGAAACGGGGTCCGGCCGCGGAGAATACGACGTCGCTCACACCTGCAAAAGTCTAAGCGTCGCCCGTCTCATCGTCCATCCCCGGCAGGGTTTTGGTTCGCTTCCTGCCCGCCTCCGCGCGGGCCGAGGTTTTCCGTCCCGGCAGACGGGCCGCCTCATCCGCCTCGACCGTCGCCAAGGGCTCGAGGACGGGCCGACCCTCGTCGTCGATGCGAACCAGCACCCGCACCCGTTCTTCGACGACCGCGAGTTCCTCATGCAGCTGCCGCAGGATGGCCACGCCCTCTTCGTAGGTGGTGATCGACGCGGAGAGGCCGAGCGAACCGGATTCGAGACGCGCGACGATCTCGCCGAGGCGGGCGAGGCCGCCTTCAAAAGAGAGGGGCTGGCAGGAGTTTGACGACTGGTCGGATTGGTCAGGCATCGTGCTGGCTCAGGGGGGATGGGCTTCGTCAGATCGTTCCACGCGGCTCCAGAGGCGGCCGGCGGCGAGTTGCGTGACGAGCAGGGTGCCGCGGTTCACCCCGGCGCTCGATGTGAGGGCGGTCGGATTCCCCTCGATCCAGGTCACGGAATGGCCGCGGGCGAGAATCTTGACCGGGCTGTCGGCATCGAGTCGGGCGGCGGCGGCGGCGAGCCGCTCCCGTGCCCGTCCGAGCGCGGAGGCCGTTGTCCGCTGAAGCCGCGCCAGATGGTCGGCGAGCAACGCGCGGCGATCGTGCACGATCCGTTCCGGCGCGGCGAAGACGCGTGAGCGAGCCACGCCGGCGATCCGTTCGCGGGCCGATTCGATGCGCCGGAGCAAGGCGGCGCGGAGCCGTGGCTCCGCCGCCCGCAGCTGTTCGGCCAGTCGTGGGCCATCCGGCGAGATCTGGACGGCGGCGTCCGTGGGGGTCAGGGCCCGGCGGTCGGCGGCGAGGTCGGCCAAGGACACGTCGATCTCGTGGCCCACACCGCAGACCACCGGGATCGGCGCCGCGGCCACGGCTCGCACCAGCACCTCCTCGTTGAAGGACCACAGATCCTCCAGGCTGCCGCCGCCCCGAATCAACGCGATCACATCGACGCGCGGCACCATGCGTCCGGCCGTCGCCAGCGCGGCGGCGAGTTCCTCGGCGGCGCCTGCTCCCTGCACCCGCGAGGGCACGACGATCACGTCGCTCGACCGCCAGCGGCCACGAAGCGTCTTCAAAAAGTCGGCCAGGGCGGCGCCTGTCGGGCTCGTGACCACGGCGATGCGGCGCGGATACTCGGGGATCGGCCGCTTGCGGGCCGGCGCGAAGAGCCCTTCGTGTTCCAGAGTGGCGTGCAGGCGGCGGAGCCGCGCCTCGAGGGCCCCGGTGCCGACGGCATGGAGCCGGTCGATCGTGAGCTGGTAACCGCCCCGCGGCGGGTAGACCTCCAGTCGCCCGTGGCACACCACCTCGAGACCGTCGGCCGGCTCGATGGCCAGAGCCTGCCGCATGCCTCGCCAGATCACCGCGCGCAGCACGGCCTCGTCGTCCTTGAGCGACAGGTAGAGGTGCCCCGACGAAGCGCGGACGAGGTTCGAGATCTCGCCGGCCACCCAGACGTCGTGGAACCTGCTCTCCAGCTGCTCCTTGACGCGGAGCGTGAGCTCCGACACGCTCATGGCCTCTCGCGGAGGCGCAGCGGCATCGTCCGACAGGACGTCGCTTCGGGCTTCTCGCGATGCATCGCTCATCCATCCGAGTCTAGCAGGTGTCCGCCGATGGCCGAACCAGCACGCATCGCCGCAGCACCCGGATCCGAGCCTCCGCGCGGGGCGCTGCTAGTCGTTTTCCTCACCGTGTTCATCGACCTGCTCGGGTTCGGCATCGTCCTGCCGGTGATGCCGCGGCAGGTGGAGCCCTCCCTGCAGGCTCTCGGCCTGTCGCCAGCCGGCATCGGGGCCACGATCGGCGTGCTGTTTTCCGTCTTCTCGCTGATGCAGTTCATCTTCAGCCCGATCCTCGGCCGCCTGTCCGACCGGATCGGTCGTCGGCCGCTCCTGATCGTGAGCCTGCTCGGGTCGGTGGTCTGCTACGCCGTGTATGGCATCGCGGCCACGTTCACGGAGACCCGGCCCGCCGTCGCCGTCGGGCTGATGCTGCTCTCCCGGATCGGTGCCGGTATCGCCGGGGCGAGTGTCGGCACGGCCGCCGCCGTGATCGCCGACTGCACGCCGCCGGAGCGGCGGGCCAGGGGAATGACCCTGATCGGGATCGCCTTCGGTGCCGGCTTCACGCTGGGGCCTCTCATCGCGTATTTCGGGCTGGCACTGTTTCGCCGGCAGCCGTGGGGCGTGGGGGCGCTGGCATCGATGCTCTCGCTCGTGGCGCTGCTCATCGCCGTGGGCGTCTTCCCCGAGACCCGCCGCCCGGGGGCCCGTCACGCGCGGGAATTTTTCGGCGTCTCGCGGACCGCGGCGGTGCTCCGCATGCCGACGGTGGGCGCGCTGGTGCTCACCTACTTCCTGTCGATCTTCGCGTTCGCCAATTTCGAGGCCACGCTCGCCCGCCTTACGAAGCAGTCGTTCGGCATGGACGACGACGATAATTTCCTGGTCTTCGCCTTCATCGGAACGGTGCTGATGATCGCCGGCGGACTCTACCGTCCGCTGGCCAAACGGCTGCCGGAGGGACGCCTCCTGACGGCTGGCGTGGCCCTGATGACTGCCGGGCTCGGCGGGCTCGGCCTGGTTGCCGCGCTGGTGCATCGTCAGGCAGCGACCGGGGGCGGGATGACGATGCTCGAGCGGCTCTTCTACGCCGTGTCGGCCGTCGCAGTCGTCGGGTTTGCGTTCGTCAATCCCTCGGTGTCGGCGCTCCTCTCGAAGCAGGCCGGCCCCGACGAGCAGGGGGAGGTGCTCGGTGTGAACCAGTCGTTCGCATCGCTCGGGCGGATTCTCGGGCCGTTCCTCGGGTCGCTGCTGTTCTCCCTGCACGATTCGCGGACGCTCCCGTTCGTCGCGGCCGTGGCCGTGCTCCTGGCGGTCGCGGCTCTGCTTCCGCGGGCGACGCGAGTCAGTGGCTTGCCAGGCCGTAGCGTTGCAATTGGCGGTGCAGGAGAGAGCGGCTGATGCCCAGTTCATGGGCGGCGCCCGACACGCTGCCGCCCGTGCGCCGCAAGGCTTCGATCACGAGCATCCGCTGCCACCGATCGAGCTTGAGCGTGGGGATTTCCGCCACGAACGACTCGATCCGGAGGCTCTCCGGGGAGGCGATGCCGACCGGCGCACCGGTGCCGTCGAGGTCGATGCGGATCTCGTCCACGTCGTCGCCAGGAATCATTCGCTCACCCGTGTCGTCGTCCGGCGCACTGGCTGCGAGGTCGAGGTCCACGGTCTGCAGCGATGCCAGGTCGCCCGGCTCGGCGGAGGCCGCTCGCCCCACGCCGGGCATCGGCATCACGGGCGGGGCCGCGTGACCGGCGCAGGCGGCGGCGGCGAGACTTGCCAACGCGACGAGGAAGTCGAAGTCGGCCGCCCGCAGGCCGCCCTTCGTGGTACTGGCGGCGAGGGCGGCCCGCACGCGGGTGCCGTCCATGATTGGTACGCAGGCCAGATCATGGTCGTCGCTTCCATCACCATTCGGCGGCGACGATCCGGAGCCGGCCAGCCACACCGCCTGACCCTCGCCGGCCACGAGTCGCCGCGTCGATTCGCCGAGCAGCCGCGTCAACGGGCTGCCGGGGGGCACGACGCAGACCGGCTCCAGGGCGAGCCCATCGAGCACGAGAAACCATCCGACGCCCTTGGTGCCGCAGTGCTCCGCCGCCAATTCCAGCGTCGTTGCGATCACCTCGCGGACGGAGCGGGAGGCGAGCAGTCGAATGCTCGCCTGGTAGAGCAGCAGCGGTCGGCGGGTGTCATCGGTCGAGCCGGCCGCGGACCGGCGCAGCACACTTCCCTCCAGTTGGGCGATCGGTCCGCAGCGCATCACCATTCCGTCGTCGGACGGCGGCGCGAGCGCTCCGGTCGAGCGGATGCAGAAGACCAGTTCCGCGTTGCCGATCCGCACGGTCGCGTTGTCGGTGAGCACGGCCGTCTCGATCCGGGTCGCGTCGAGCCAGGTGCCATTCCGGCTGCCCAGGTCGTGAAGCATCCATCGGGACGTCGCGGTGTCGTACCGCACCGCCGCATGAAACCTGCTGGCGAGGCGGTCGGCGACGATGATGCCCGCGGTGGCGGCCCTCCCCAGCGTGTTGTCCGTGGCCGGGTTGAGAACGAAGGTAGGCCCCTGCCGTCCGGCGATCCGCAGCATGAGCGCGGCCGTCGGAACCTTGTCGGTGGTGCCGGACGGGTTGGCATCGCTCTCGGTCGGCACGGGAAGGTCCGTGGGCGGGCAGCGGGGCGGTGGCGGAGGAAACCCGCAACACTATAAAGACGGAAGGCACGATCCGCGAACGGCGGTTCGCACCAGGCCCCCTCTAGTCCCCCCCGAGCCGAACCGTGGACGACTGTACCGATTCACCTGAGCAGGGGCACGTCGCGGCGGTGTCCCGGGCAACGCAGGCCGACGGGGTCGGCCTGTTGGTGATTGGCCATGGGACGGCCGATCCCGGCGGCGCCGAGGAAACCCGGGCCGTCGCCCGGGGGGTCGCGGCAGTGCTGCCCGGAGCCGCCGTGGAACTGGGATTCCTCGAGGTGATCGGCCCATCGATCGCCGATGCCATGCGAGCCTTGGCAAACCGGGGCTGCCGGCGGGCGGTGGCGATGCCGCTCCTGCTGTTCACGGCCGGACACGCCCGCCGGGACGTTCCCGACGCGCTGCAGGAGGCGGCTGTCGCCCTCGGCATGGAGGTGACGCAGGCCGCCGCCCTCGGCTGCCACCCGGCCGTCGTCGAACTTTCCCGCCGCCGACGGGCGGAGGCGGTGGCGGGAAAGCAGCCCGTCCCGGCTGAAGACACCGTGCTCGCGATGCTCGGCCGGGGGTCGAGCGCCGGTGACGGGGTCGCGCAGTTCCGTCAGTTTGTCGCCGCTTCGCTCGTCGGTGACGCCGTCGTCGATGCCCGGTTCGAGATCGGCTTCGCAGCGGCGGCGCGTCCCTCGTTGGACGAGGCGGTTGAAGCGGCCGCTCGCCGCCGGCCCCGCCGGGTGATCGTCCAGCCACACCTGCTTTTTGGCGGGCACGTGGAAAACCAGGTGACCGACGCGGTGGCGCGGGCACGTCTGGCGCATCCGCGGATCGAGTGGATCCAGTCGCCGCGGCTCGGGGCCGACGGCCTCGTGGCCCGGGCGCTGATCGACAGGGCTCTCGAAGCGGCGGAAGACGCGAACTTTCCGGGGATAGGGTTTTTTGCCGGAAAGAATGTCTCGCCAGCGGACGAGTGAATCGCCACAATGCAGTGGGAGCGATCAGCGACTGCTCCCCCACTCCCGGAGAACGTCGGACGATGATCAAACTGCACCATGCTGGGGGCCATGGCCCCTCCGCCGCGCCGGCCGCATCGCTTCTCGGGCTGCTCGTGCTCGCCACGGCCATGCTCGCGCCCCTGGCCCCGCCCACCGTCGCCCAACCGGCTGCCGCCGAGGCCGCCCCGGCCGAGGCCCTCCAGCCGGGGGCCAACGACCGGCAGATCACGCTGGCCGTCCGCAGTTACCTCGAGCGGGAGCACTTCCACCGCCGGGCGATCGACGACGAAATCGCCCGCCGTTGGTTCGACGTCTTCCTGAAGTCGCTCGACCCGATGAAAGTCTATTTCCTGCAGAGTGACATCGAGGCCTTCAGCCGGAAACGGGATCTGCTCGACGACCTGGTCAAGCGGGGCGACGTGAGTTTCGCCTACGAGGTCTTCGGCCGCGTTCTCCAACGGGTCGATGCGCGAATGCCGCTCATCGAGCGTCTGCTCGCCCAGCCGCACGACTTCACGAAGCCGGAGTCGATCACCACCGATCCGGACCTGACGACGTGGGCCGCGAACGAGGCCGAGGTCGAAGACGCCCTGCGGAAGCAGATTAAGTACGACCTGCTCGTGAAGAGGGCGGAGAAGACTCCCGACGACGAGGCCAAGGACAGTCTGCTCCGCCGCTACCGGAGTTTCGCCAAGCGGATGCACCAGATGACGTCCGATGAACTGCTCGAGACGTATCTCTCGTCGCTCACCGCGAGCCTCGATCCGCACACGAGCTTCATGTCGCCCGGCACCCAGGAGAATTTCGACATCGCCATGTCACTGCAGCTCGACGGCATCGGAGCGTCGCTGAAGGCCGAGGACGGCTACACGACCGTGATGGACGTCGTGCCCGGCGGGGCCGGGGCCAAGGCCGGCCGGCTGACTCGCACGGACGGCGGCGGGGGGGGGGAGGAGGGAGCCGACGGCGAGATCGTCGATGTCATCGACAAGAACCTCAACGACGTGGTGCAGCTGATCCGTGGCAAGCGGGGCACCGTCGTTCGCCTGAAGGTGATCCCCGTCGGGGAGACGGTGCCGAAGGTCTATGACATCGTGCGGGCCAAGATCGAGCTCAAGGACGCCGAGGCCCGAGCGGAGGTGATCGAGCAGGGGCAAAAGGCGGATGGCCGGCCCTTCAAGATCGGCGTCATCAATCTGCCGAGCTTCTACCTCGACATGGCGGGCGCCCGGCGGGGGCAGGCCGACTTCAAGAGCAGCACCCGCGACTGCAGGCGGCTCCTCGAAGACTTCAAGCGGCAGGGCGTCGATTGCGTCGTGCTCGATCTCCGCAACAACGGCGGCGGGTCGCTGCCCGAATCGATCTCGCTCACCGGATTGTTCATTGACACCGGGCCGGTCGTGCAGGTCAAGGACGCCGACAAGCGGGTGCAGGTCCACCCCGACGTCGAGCCGGGGGTGGCCTGGGACGGGCCCCTGGTGGTGCTGATCAACAAGTTCAGCGCCAGTGCCAGCGAGATCGTGGCGGGCGCCATCCAGGACTACCGCCGCGGCCTGGTGGTCGGCGACGAGGCGACCCATGGCAAGGGCACGGTGCAGAGCCTGATCGACATCGGGCAGCAGCTCTTCCTGCGGCTCCCCAATCCTCCTTCCCTGGGGGCGATCAAGATCACGAACGCGCAGTTCTACCGCCCCAGCGGCCTGAGCACGCAGTTGGAGGGAGTGAAGAGCGACGTCGAACTGCCGAGCATCACGTCTCACCTGCCGTTCGGTGAATCGGACCTCGATCATGCGATTGCCTTCGACAAGGTGCCGCAGGCGGAGTTCAAGCCGACCGGGCCGGTCTCCGACGACATGCTGGCGGTGCTGCGGGAGCGTTCGGCGGCCCGCGTCGCGGCCAACGAGGAGTTCGCCAAGGTGGCTGCCCGCATCGCGGCCTACAAGAAGCGGAAGGATGAAAAGACGATGTCGCTCGTGGAGTCGGAGTTCACCCGGCAGAGGAACGAGGGCAAGGCGGCCGACGACGAGGAAAAGAGGATGGAGGAGGAGTCGGAGTCGCGCCAGCGGCCGGTCGTGAAGCGAGACTTCTATTTCGACG
>CAZONY010000009.1:0-13532 GCA_964581215.1 uncultured Chitinophagaceae bacterium
CTCGCGCACCCGCCGCGGGATCTCCGCATCGGCCAGCGCCGCGGCCCCGGCCTTCTGGATCGCCATGAACTGGCCCGAGTCGCAGTTGTCCTTGACGTCGGCGAAGGCCCGCACGATCCGCTCGTGGCCGCACACCCAGCCCAACCGCCAGCCGATCATGTGGAATCCCTTGGACATCGAATGCACCTCGACGCCCACCTCCTTCGCCCCGTCCACCGAGAGGAACGACAGCGGCTCGTCGTCGTAGGAGAGCATGATGTGGGCCGCGTCCTGGACGACGATCACCCGGTGGCGGTGGGCCCATTCGACCACGCGGGCGTAGAACTCCCGGGTGGCCGTCTTGCCGGTGGGGCTGTTGGGGTAGCAGAGCACGAGCATTTTCGTCTTGGCGAGCACCTCGGCCGGGATGCCGTCCAGATCGGGAAAAAAATCGTTCTCGGGGACGAGCGGCAGCCGGTGCACCGTGCCGCCGAACCACCGCGTGGCCGTGCCGGCGACGGGATACCCGGGAACCGTCATGAGCGTGACATCGCCGGGGTCGATGAACGCCGCCGGCAGCATGGCGTAGGCCGTCTTCGACCCGATGCAGTGGTTGACCTCGGTCTCGGGGTTGAGCGATACGCCGAACTCCCGCTGCATGAAGGCGGCGGCGGCTTCCTTGTAGGCGGCGATGCCGTTGTCGGCGTAGCCGCGGTTCTCGGGGCGGTCGATTTCCCGTCGCATGACCGCCCGAACGCTCTCGGGCGCCATCTCGTCGTTTTCGCCGATGCCGAAGTCGAGCATCTTCCGTTCGGGGTGATCGGCGAGCGCCTTCCGCTTGGCCCGCTTGATGAGCTCGAATTTGTAGATCTCGTTGCCCTTGCCGTAGGAGGCGCCGCCGATCCGCTGGGCGAAGCGATCCTGAAACCAGGGGTCGGGGGACGTGGCGGAAGCGGGTGACGTGGCCATGGGTGGATGGGGCAGCGGGGAGGCGAGGGAAAGAAGCCGTTCAAGGTAGCGGTTTACACCAAGAAATCCAGCCGCGTCATGCGCGTTATCAGCCGATCATCAGGCTCGTCATCGGCTCGTCCGACCGGTGCCTCCTCGTGGCGACGAGAAGCATCAGGCCGATGCCGCCGATCACGGCGCCCAGGCCGCCAAAGATGACCGGAAAGAGCCACCGCTCGATGAAGCCTGAAACCTGTGCGACCGATGGATCCGCGGGGTCGTAATGCACGACCGCCCTGTCGCCGACGCTCCATGCCGGGGGCGATGAGCTGATCATGCCGGTGACCTCGTAGTCCTTGCCATCGACCGAGTAGGCGACGACGGGCTTGCTGTGATTGCCCGAGCCGCCCCCATGGACCATGCGGATGACCTTTCCCTCGGTCGTGCGGCCGGTGAGTTCGAATCGCAGTGTTCGCCACGCGAAGAAGCCGCCGACGGCGCCGATCGATCCGGCGAAGAGGAGCACGATCAGCGGTACGCTCATCGATCGCGCCTGGCTGCGCGTGGTGACGAGGATCGACGGGAGGGAAGCCGTGGCTGGCCGCAGGCGATCGACCTCGACGATCGCGTCTTCGACCAGAAGCCGGCCGGCCGCCACGTCTTCGAGCACTTTCTGCAGACGGTCGTGTCCGGGCTGTGATCCTGCCATTGAATGCGTTCGGTCACGAGGCGGGGAGCGGGGTGATGGTGCCGGGAAGTGTATCGCAGTCCGTGCCCAGCGGTCTCACTGGGTCGACGGTAGGAATCGTTCGGGGCGAAGAAAGCCGATCGGCAGCGTCGTGCCGCCGTCGAGGGCGAGATCGGCGAGGGCCTCGCCCACGACCGACGCAAACTTGAACCCGTGGCCAGAGAAGCCGGCGGCGAGCGCCACGGCGGGATGCCGCGGGTGCAGCCCGAGCAGGAAGTGGCTGTCCGGCGACATCGTGTAGAGACAGGTCGCATGGTCGGCGCGGGCGTGGCTGGCGACGGGCAGCGACCCATCGATGAAGCGGTCGATGGCGGACTGCTCTTCCGTATCGACCGCCCGATCGACGGCCAGCGGATCCTCCACCAATCGTCCGCCGGAGTGATTAGCGATCTTGATGCCGCGGGCATCGAAGGCAGGCGTGCCGTAGAAGAAACCGTGCGGTGTCTCAAACCCGAAGCACGGCATCGTTCCTTCGGCGACCGTGGTCATGTCGCCGCGGGGAAGATGCCAGAAGAGCGACTTCCGCAGCACGCGGAGCGGTATGGCGGGCAGCTGCAGCAGGCCGCCGGCCCATGGGCCCGGGCAGAGCACGAGCCTGCGGCCGACGAAGCGGTCGCGGTCGGTCTCGACGACGACATCCCTGCCATCGGCCCGAAAGCCCGCCACGATCGGCCCGATCGCAAACTCCGCGCCGGCGGCGCGCGCGGCCTCGGCATGGGCCCTCACGCAGTCTTCCACGAAGAGGGCTCCCGCCTCCGGCTCGTGCAGCACCGACCAGGCGGGCGGGATTTGAAAGGCCGGCCACCGGGTGACGGCCTCGGTGGGGTGGAGCAGTTCGACCGCCAGGCCATGCTCGCGGGCCGACCGGGCCGCGCCTGGGAGCACCTCCCCCGCCGCCGGGCCCGCCAGCAGCAGCCCGGTTTTGGCGAAGAGCCGCCGGCCGTGGAGGCGCTCCAGTTCATCCCACAGGGCGTAGGACCGCTTCAGCAGCGGCACGTAGTCGGGGTGCTCGAAGTAGGCCTGGCGGATGAGTCGCGTGTGGCCGTGCGAGCTGCCGCGGTCGTGGGCCAGCGGCAACCGGTCGATGCCCAGCACGCGGACGCCCCGGCGGGCCAGGTGAAACGCGGCCGACGACCCCATGCCTCCCAGCCCGGCGACGATGACGTCGAAGGTTTTCACCGGCAGCCCTTCATGGCAGGGGGTGGCGCTGAAAAAACTCCCACATCATGTCGTTGGCGGAAATATCCCGCGTGGACGTGCCGAGAGAACGCATCCGCGGCTCCCTGCCGGGCCAGGTGTGCCCTCCTCCGGCGATGATCACAAGCACGACTTCCGTGCCGTCCGCGCCCGAATCGTAGCGCAGTTGCTTCACGGTCGTGCCGTCGTCCTCGCGATCGGGCAGTTGCGTGGTGACGGGCGTTTTGCGGCACCCATTCGCCTCGACCCACGCGTCGATCGAGTGCTGCACCGAGTAGAAATCGGTCCCCGAGATGCCGCGGCCTCGACCGCCCTGGAACGGAGCGAACTCGTCGGCATCGCCATGAAAGTGCATGACAGCCACGGCGCGGCGTGGGTGACACTCCTTCGTTCCCATCGGCCCGCTGACGGGCGCGATCGCGGCGATCCGATCCGATAGTTCCGACGCGAGTCGGTAGGTCATCATGGCGCCGTTGGACATGCCGGTCGCGAAAACACGCCGCCGATCGATATTCGCAACGCCTCCCAGGTCGTCCAAAACGTGCCGCGTGAACGCGACATCGTCAATCGCGTGGGTGGCCGCGTAGCCACAGCAGTTGCCGGCGTTGAATGTCAGCAGCCGTTCGCTCCGGCCGCTTCCCTCCGGATACGCCACGATGAATCCGGCCTGATCCGCCTTCTCGTTCAGCCCGCTGAAAACGACCATGTTGCCGGCGTTCGCCCCCCCGCCGTGAAACGCCAACACGACCGGCATAGGCGTGCGCGGGTCATACTTCGGGGGCACGTGAACGAGGTACGTCCGCTCATGCCCGTCCACCTGAAGGGTGCGGGTGTGATCGCCCGGCCGCAGGGTCGCGTTCCCTTCTGCGAAGAGCATCACGAGGAAGGCGAGGGCATGCATCATGGGGCGTGTCTCCGGATGGTGTGGGGGGATCCGGCCGACGGTTCCGATGCCGGGCCGGCCATCACATGAGCCCTTCGTTTCGCAGTCGGGCCTCGACGACGTCCGCCATCTCGCGGGCCTGGTCTTCGAGTTCCTGCAGGAGCTCCTCGTCGTCGTCGTCCGCGGCGCGGCGGGCGAGGTAGAGGAGATACTGAGCCTCGTTCCGCCAGGCCTTCAGCCAGTCGGGCCGCGTGGAGACGGGGCGGTAGACCAGCCCCTCCAGCCTGTAGAACTCGTCGCTCGCGAGACTCATAATGGGATTGTGCCACAGTTTTGCGGGGCGGCAGTCTTTTTTTGCACCTGCCGAATCCTTGCCTGACTCCAGGGGACTGGATGTTCCATATCTCATTCAGTCGTGTGGCACGCAGGCCATCGGCACGACTGACCGGTCACTCGCGCCGCGTTATCGCGGCGAGCCACGCCTTGTAGCCGCCTACCATGTCGCGCACGTCGCGGCGGCCCATTTTCTGCAGCAGACTGGCCGCGATGGCGGAGCGGTAGCCTCCTTCGCAATGCACGGCCACGGGCCGGCCCGTCGGAATCTCGCCAATCCGCTCGTCGAGATGCGTCAGCGGAATATTGAGGCTCCCCTCGATATGCCCGCCCGCGTGCTCGGCCTCGCTGCGCACGTCCACGACGACCGGCGCCACGCCGGCGTCGGGTCGCTTGCCCGCGAGCCATTCGGCGAGGGCTGGTGCGGTGATCCGTTTCGTCCGTTCCACGAGATCGTCGCGGGCAGCCAGGGCGTTCATGCCGCCGGCGAGGTAGCCGGCCACGTTGTCGAAGCCGATGCGTCCGAGCCGCATCACCGCCTCTTGCTCCCCCCCTTCCTCGGCGATCACCACGATGGGCTTGTCATGGGAGAGCATCGATCCCGCCCAGGTGGCGTACTTGCCGCTCAAGGCGATGTTGAGG
Organism: uncultured Chitinophagaceae bacterium; assembly: GCA_964581215.1. Classification (GTDB taxonomy): domain Bacteria; phylum Planctomycetota; class Planctomycetia; order Pirellulales; family UBA1268; genus CACORA01. The sequence goes on from CAZONY010000009.1 coordinate 4,731, forward strand.
GATCCCTTCAGGTGCCCCCCTTCGAAATCGATGCCATCGCGGACGTCGAGGAGCTGGCCGCCGGACGTGCCGAGGACGAGCACCTCGTCGAGCGAGAGCGGCCTGAGAGTCTTGCGCATCGCGTCGTCCAGCGAGGCCCGCTCCTGGCGATTGAGGATCGCGTCGTGCACGAAGTATTCCGGCGCCTCGGGCTGGTCTGCCGTGACGATCGTCTTGAACGCCTCGCGGCTCATCGGCTGGAGGGCGTAATTGAACTTCCTCTGTTCGCCGATCGTGGAAACGGTCTCCTTCGACAGGCTTTTGCCACACATGCTGCCGGCCCCGTGGGCCGGATAGACGAGCGTGGCGTCGGGCAGCTTCACGAGCTTGTTCGTGATGCTGTCGTAGAGCATGTCCGCCAGCTCATCGGCCGTCACGCCCACGCTCGCCAGCAGGTCGGGCCGGCCCACGTCGCCGATGAAGAGCGTGTCGCCGGTGAGCACGGCCAGCGGTTCGGTGTGGCTTGTCGCCAGGTCGTAGACGAGGATCGAGATGCCCTCGGGCGTGTGGCCCGGCGTCTCCATGATCTCGAGTTTCACGTCACCGAACTCGACCAGATCGCCATCTTTCATCTTCTCACACGAAAACTCCGCCTCCGCCCGCCGACCGAGATGGATGGTCGCCCCCGCCTTGTCGCGCAGTTCAATGTGGCCGGCGATGAAGTCGGCCAGGATGTGCGTGAGGAAGACGTGCCGGATCGTGTACCCGCCGGCCTTGGCGTCGGCGAGGTACTGGTCGATATCGCGCTGGGGGTCTACGACCGCGGCCGTCTTCGTTTTGTCGTCGGTGATCATGTACGACGCGTGCGACAAGCATGCGAGGTAGTACTGCCGGATCTTCATGGCGATGGCTCCAGGAGGCGGTGGGCGTCAGCGGGCGCAGGCGCTGCCAGACCCGCCTCCTGCCGTTTGGTTCCACGGCATCCGGGCAATCAGCATCGCCATGCCGCAGGTATCGGTGATGCCGGCGAACACGAGCCCGCAGCCCACGAAGCCCGCCAGACCTGCGCCAATCGCCTGCCAATTCATCGGCTCGGTGGGGCCAAAGGCGGCCAACGCGGCACCGACGGCGACGAGCGCCCCAGCGGCGATCCGTACCTGCCGCTCGAGCGACATCACCTTGCGACCGCGCACCACCGGCACCCCGGCGGCCTCGCAGGCGGCCGTGCCCCCTTCGACGCTGATCACGTCCTTGAGGCCTGCGGCGAGCAGCTTCTCGCAGGCCTTCTGACTGCGGCCACCCGACTTGCAGACGAAGTAGGCGGGCCCGCCGGCGCTGAGGGCCGTCACGGCCTTCGCATCGAGCCGGTCGAGCGGAATGTTATGGGCGAAATCGACGTGCACTTCGCCGAACTCGGCGGGCGTGCGCACATCGATGAGGACGACTTTTTCACCCTTGCGGCGAAGGTCGGCGAGCATCGCGGGAGAAATCGTGGCGATCATAAACGAGCCTCCGTGAGGTCAGGAAAAGGATTGGCAGATCGACGTGTCGTGATCCTGGGATACGCTGTCGATGACGATGGGCAGAAACGGTAGCAGGTGCAATCCTAGGCGGACACGCCGGTTCGCGGCGACTTCGGGCGGCGGAACCGGGCTTCGACGCAGGCCATGTTCGTGCGGCTGTCAAACGTGGAGCGTGTCGCCCGCTCCCCAGGTCTGACGCTCGAGTTCGTTCGCCGAGCATCACTTCAGCGGGTGCTGCTGGAAGAACTCCCACATCATGTCGTTGGCGGAGATCTCCCGCGTACTCGCGCCCAGGGCCCGCATACGGGGCTCTCTTCCGGGCCACGTGTGCCCTCCACCCTCGCCCGCCACGAGCGTCAGGAGAAGTGCGAGGATTGGCGTCATGAACTCCGGGGGGCATGCATTCAACGGGGCCGGCACCGAAAAGTTGGGCCGGCTCCGGACGCATCTGGCGGACAGCCTATAATCCAGACGTCGTTCTCCGGCGACGGCCGGGGAGATAACCGCCTGGCGGCGATCTCGCAGTGATCGCGACGGCTGGGATTCCTTTCGCGAAAGGAGGTGGTCTAGTGACGCCAGACTGTACCGGAGGGCTGCGCCGATAGCGGCGAGTCGACGGGCCTGCCGTTGATGCAGCCCACCAAAGAGTTCCTACGGCTGCCGCCCCCTCGTGGGGCGGCAGCTTTTTTTATACACACGGTCGTCGGGGCTCGACTGGCCGCTGAGCTGTGGAGTCGGCTTCTCAGCGTCGTCGCAGCGGGCGAGCCGCCGCTGCCCTATCGCGAAGAGCCAGGGCATGGGGTTCGTATTTAATCCGATCGTGAGCGCGACGGTGCCGTATTCCGCGCTCGGGGCTGGATTCGTCTTCCACGCCGACGACGGGCCGATGGCGGCGCGGAAGGCTGACGAATCGCCACCCGTGCCCCTGGGGATTCGCAACCGCCGCCATGAAGCTCAGGCGTCTTCGATGTCGGTGGCCTCGAGCTCGCCGGCGGCAATCGCCTCCGTGAGCCGCCTGTGATCGCCGGCCACGAAATGCGCCTCGGCCATCGCAAACACCTCCACCGCATCGGCGAAGGTTTTGTCGTCGCCGAGGTAGGCGGCGATCGCCACGGTGTCGCCGCTGCGGGCATGGGCCCGTGCAAGCGTGCGGGCGCAGAGGTCGGCGTAGAGTTCGACGGTGGCAAGCTTCGCCGACTCGACGTCGAAGCCGCCCTTCATGTCGTGCAGCTGGCGGCCGAAGAACTGCCTGTTTGTGCCCGGCATGCCGTCCACCCATCCGAGAAACAGATCCGAGACGGCCTGCATCATTTTCTGGCCGCGCACGATCCGCTGCCCCTCGTGCTCGATGCGGGCGAAGTCCCCCATGTTCTTCACGTGTGGTGCGAGCACAGAGGCCGTCGCTTCCTTGAACTGCAGGATGATTCGGTCATCGGCGTCGCGCCCCTCGAGGAGCGTGACGAAGCACCGCGTGCCGATGCTGCCCACGCCCACCACCTTCCGCGCGAAATCGATGACCTTGTAGCGGCGGGCGATCACCTGGTTTTCAGGCGGGAGCGTCTCGACGAAGGCCGTGTAGCCGGTTTCAACATAGGCTCGCATCTTCTCGTCCTCGAGCCGCTCGAGCACGGGCGGCTTCGACTTGAAGTGGGCCTGGCCATCGACCTCTTCGGTAAGCCGGGCGATCGCCCGTTCCTGGGTGCGGCGGCGGGCCTTCTCGAGCGCGGCCTCGGTGTCTTTCGCAGGGGCCGCCGAATCCGCCTCATCGGCCAAGGCCTCGATGTCGGCCGCCGTCATCCGCTCGTAGAGCACGCCGACGGTTGGCTTCTTCGAGAGCTGCTGCATGGTCTCGCGGTAGGTGTCGGCGATATGGCGGGCGAGGGCCGCGGCCTTGTCGGGCTCGTCCCTGGATTGCAAGCAGGTGACGAATGACGTCGCCAGCCGCAGTACGTCCCACTCGAACGGGCCCGGATGGGTTTCGTCAAAATCGTTGACATCGAAGACCAGATCCCGCTCGGGCGAGGCGTAGATGCCGAAGTTGGAGAGGTGGGCGTCGCCACAGAGCTGTACGACGAGGTCGGTGCTCTTGCGGGCCCCGAGTGCGGCAGCCATCACGGAGGCCGAGCCGCGGAGCGTGGCCAGGGGGCTCACGGCCATGCGTGCGTGGCGGAGCGGCAGCAGCTCGGCGATCCGGTCGCGGCCTTCGGTGCGAAGCACGTCCACGATATCGGGCCGCTTTGTCCGGCACGTCGGGTCGCCGAGCTCCTCGACGGGCAGTTCCTTGGCTTGCTGCAGTCCGATCTCGATGCGGTCATCGAGCGTGGGGTGGGCCGTTGTCTCGGCCGCAGGGGTGGCGTCCATGCCCGCCATCATAATGCCCGGCAAACCTCACCACCGCAGCCCCACCTCAGCTGCGACTTTGGCTGTGGCCTCGGTGGAAATATCACAGCGGGATTTCCGCAGTGACCCGAGCAGCTCGTTTCCTAGAACCCCTAGCTTCGGGCCCACACGTTCGGCGATGACGGACCGGTGATTTCCGAGGCCCGCTAGCGCCTTTCCAAGGCTGAGCGACTCGTCGCAGCGGACCCCGAGCCGCTGGGCGACGACGGCTGCCCAGAGCGTGAGCACCGGCGCCCGGTTGATCGAGATCGTGGCGGTCACGGCTGTCAGGCAATCTCGTAGACGAACCTCCAGCCAGCGTTCTGCACCGCCCGCTCGAAGTCCTCCCGGAACTTGCCAAACTCGAGCGTGCCGCCACCCCCCGCGGCCGCGTCCGTCCGGGTTGTGTTCACGCGGGAGCCGACTTGCGACGTGGTCTCGACGGTGAACGTGGGCGGCGGCAGGCCCCATGAGCTCTCCATGGCCGACTCCCGGAAGTGCGCTTCATGAGTGGCCGCGTCGAGAATGCATGTGAAATGGCTCGTGACCTTCCGACCGCCAAGGATCCATTTCGCCTTGATCGCCGTGAGCGTGCCCGCGAGGGTGCCGTCTGTGGCCGTTAAAGCAGTGCCAGGGTTGGCCGTCGCGACAGCCAAAAGCGTTGCGAGAAGTTCGGCCTGAGAAAGCGTGCTGGGCGTGGCCATGGCTACTCCGGGTTTCTGGCTTGCAAAAGGGCTTTGCGTTGACCAATCCTACGCAGTGCCGACCGGAGCGAGGCCGCAGGATTCAGCGGATGCCTGCGGGCTCCTCAGATTCGGCGGCGCTGTCTCAGGAAGCGAGAGCCCGGGCAAGCGGACACGCGATGCCGGTGGGCTCGCCCCGCCTGTACGCCCCGAGAAGTTCTTTGGATCGCTGGGCGAGCATCCGTCGGACTTCACGGCGTTGGCCTTTCACGCGGGCGATCTTCATCGAGTCGTAGGCCGTCGTCTGGTGCCGCATCCACGCGATGACGGCGGCTTCGGCGCGGCGCTCGATCGGGATGCGCTGCGTTCGGGCCACGGTGCCGCTGCCAACGGGAGTGGCATGGTTCGTCACGGCTGTTGCGAGCGCGGCGGCTAGGGTGGCGTAACGCTGATGGAAGCCCAGAAATTCCAAAACCGCACCGCGGAAGTCCTCGACGTATTCCCGCTGGGTTTTCTCGCGCCGCTTCGCTCCGGCCACCTGCTTTTTGGCATAGGCTTCGGTCGAGCGTTCGGCGGCAAGTTCTGAACGAACCGTCGCGATCGTCGCCGCGGGAGCCCAGACGCCGCGTGAGAAAAGCTTGCGCCCGACTTTTTCTTGCACCAGCCAGTGCTCCCCGGCGGCTTTGACGCGGCGAGTCAGGGCGGCGTCACCGGGCGAGAGAAGTTCCCAGCCGGGCGGGACCGGAAGGATCTGCCCCGCGTGGGTTCTGACCGTCATGGGCTGTGGACCGGGGAGGAATGTCTGGGCGGGCATGGTGGCTGGTTCGAAGTGATGTGAATCGCGATGGTTTCTTATCGGAAAACGGCGGTGGCGTCCCTCAGTGGTCCTGGAGCGAAGCAGCATCCGTAGTATTTCGCCGTAGTTCGAGTTGCTTGCTTTCCTGCGCAGGAGTCTTGCCATGGCCCTTAGCACGCCGATACACCTGCGAAGGCCAAACTCCAGAGGGCCATGGACGGGCACGTCTTAACGCGGGCGGAACTCGTTGGGACGTTCAAGAAGGGCCAAGAGTAGCGCGCGTCACGGGGCGGCCAAGGGGGTGATCGTCCGGGTCGCTCACGTGCCATTGGCACAAGGCTTGGGACACGGGCGTGGGTCATGTCCAGATGTGGGAAGACGGGCAGTGCTGCGCAGCATCATCCCCCAGCCATGAAAACGTCTTTCTTCGGAAAGGCCTCGAACGTCGCCGTGGGTTTCCCGAAATTCACTGCCAGTACATCGGCGGGCTGGCCGGCGATCCACTGGGACAGGTCCACGGTCTGGTACGTGCCCGAGTTGAACACGATCAGGATCCTGGCCGGACCCGGGCCGATGTTCTCGAGCGAGTGGCCGTACCCCTGCGGGATGTAACCGACGTCGCCGGCCTCGAGCGTCGCCTCCCGGTAGCGGCCGCGGGAGCCGAAGAGCGTCGCCCGGATCGTTCCGGAGAGCAGGTATTGCCACTCGTCGGCGTTCGGATGCCAGTGCAGTTCGCGGAGCGCTCCCGGCTCGAGTTCGAGGATCACGCCGGTCATCGTCGTGGAGATCGGAAAGTCCTTCGCTTCCACCCGCCACTCCCGGCCGCCCTTGAAGGTGTCGAGCGGTTCCTGCGAGTGCAGCGAATGCTTGTGCGACAGCGGCGGCGGGTTCACGCCGGCGAGCGGCTTGGCCGCAGGCTCGGGTGGCACCGGCCCCTTCGCGAAATACACCTCCTCCTTGGGAAATCCTTGAAACGTGGCCTCGGGCACGCCGAGGTTCTTCGCGAGCAGCGCGGGCGGCACACGGCTCATCCAGTCGGTGAGGCTGAAGGTGCCAAATTCCGAGAAGTAGCCGTTGTCGAACACGAGGATGAAGTGGCAAGGCTCATTTCCGAGGCACTGGAGCACGTGGCCATGACCGCGAGGGAAATACCAGATGTCGCCGGGACCGAAGTCGTCGATTCCGGTTCGCCCTTGCGGATCGACGACCGTGGTCCGCACCCGGCCGCTTTTGACATAGGCCCACTCGGCCGCTGTTGCGTGCCAGTGCAGTTCCCGCATCACCCCCGGCTCGAGCCGCATCGAAACGCCCGCCATACCCTTCGAGATGGGGAGCTGCTCGACCGTCGCCTCCTTTCCATAGCTGCCATCACGAACGCGGCCTTTGGACTTCTCCAGGGCGAACGTGAATGCCGGCAGCTCGTTGTCGGCCAGCAGCGGGTCGGGCACGTTGTTCATGAACGACGTGTCACCGGCAGACGCCGGCGTCGAAGAAGAGGCGAGAAGCCCGGCGGCGCCCGCCAGTGCCGTCATGCCGGCGAGGAATTCGCGACGGTCGGACGAATCCATGGAAGACCAGCCTTTCTGGAGGACAACGTGAACCGGCATAATCTTCCAAACGGCGGGCATGTTGGGCAAACCCGCTCTCTCGAGTAGGCAGGCGGTACCGTGTTGATCCCGGCGATGCATCGGCGGCATTTCCTCGCGACGACCGCGGCGAGCGTGGCGGCAGGTTGGGGATCTCGGCAGGCTCCCGCGGCGGAGCCCGCGCCCGACCGAGCAGATGATCCCACTGGATTTCTCGGGCGGCGCTCTCCCGTCTTCACACGCCACTGCATCGCGTCATCGAGCTCGCCGCTGGCGACGCAGGTGGGCTTGCGGGTGCTCGAGGACGGAGGCAACGCCTTCGACGCGGCCGTCGCGATGGCCGGCATGATGGCCGTGGTGGAGCCGATGATGGGCGGTCTCGGCGGCGACACGATGATCCTCGCCTGGTCGGCGAAGCAACGAAAAGTGTTCGGCCTCAACGGGAGTGGAGCCGCACCCTCGGGGGCGAGCCTCGCGCGGATCGGCGACCGGCCAACCATGCCGGAGACCGGGGCGACGGCGGTCACGATCCCCGGCGCGGTGGACGGCTGGTGTCGCCTGCTCGAGCGGTTTGGCAGCCTGCCGCTCACCCGTCTCTGGGAGCCGGCCGTCAGCGCCGCCCGCGATGGCTTTCCGGTGGGCGAGTCGATCGCGGGCACGTGGGCATCGGCCGCGCCGCAGTTGCCGAAGTTTGCGTCGCCCGAGCTCACGAAGCTTCTCCTGCCGAATGGAAAGCCGCCGGTGCCAGGGGCGCTCGTGCGGTTTCCGCAACTCGCCGACACGCTCGCTCGTGTCGCGAAAGGGGGTCGCGAGGCCTTCTATACGGGGCCGGTGGCCCAGGCCATTGCCGGCACGCTCTCGGCCGGCGGAGTGCCGACCGTGCCAGCCGAAGTCGCAGCACAGAAAGCCGCCTGGGTCGAGCCCCTGGCGGTTCGCTACCGCGGCCGTGATGTGCTGGGTCTCCCGCCCAACTCACAGAGCGTCGTCGCCTTGGTCGCGCTTGGCATCCTGGAGGGCTATGACCTCGCTGCGATGGGTGAAGCGGCTCGGCTGCACCACGAGATCGAGGCTTTGCGGCTGGGTTTCGAGTTTGCAATCGACGAGGTAGGAGAGCCGACCGAAGCGATGCTCGGCAAGGTGCGTCACGTCCTCGGCGCCGATGGCCTCGCGGGATTTCGCGAGCGGATCACGGATCGCGCCACGGCCGTCGTGCGGCCCCAGGGGGGCAATACGGCCGACACGACCTACGTCTGTGCGGTCGACAAGGATGGAAATGCCGTATCGCTGATGTCGAGTATCTGCGGCGTATTCGGCTCGGGTCTGCTGGCCGGCGACACGGGCGTGATCCTCAACAGCCGTGCCAGCCAATTTTCCGCGCGGCCGGGCCATCCGAACGCGCTTCACCCGGGCCGCCGCCCGCGGCATACCATTCTGCCCGGCATGGTGCTCCATGAGGGCGTGCCGGAGTTTCTGCTCGGCTGCATCGGCCTCAACAACCATCCGCAGGGGCTGGTGCAACTGCTCGTCGACACCCTCGACCTCGGCATGAATCCGCAGCAGGCGTGTGACGCTCCTCGATTTCGCGTCGTGATGACGAGCGACAAGGTGCAGCTCGATGCGAGCATCCCGGAGCAGGTGCAGGCCGAACTTTCGGCCCGGGGCCACCGGCTTGGCGACCCGACTGCCTTCAAGGGTGCGGCACAGATGGTGCGGATCCATCGAGGTGCAGCGGGCGTGGGGCCGTGCCTGGAGTCAGGCGTGGACCACCGCCTCGATGGCGTGGCACTCGGCTGGTGATTCCCCATATACAATGCTTTCTTCGCGTCAGGGAGCCGGAGCCGATGCCGTTGTACGAA
>CAZONY010000009.1:13543-20666 GCA_964581215.1 uncultured Chitinophagaceae bacterium
GCTCATTCGCGGGAACGAGAAGCCAGAGTGCCCGCACTGCCATAGCAACAAGCTCACCAAGCTGTTGAGCGTGGTCAGCGGCCACGTAGCGGGTGGCGGCGGAAACTCCGCTGCGGCCGAGGGCTGTGGCCGCCCGCAGTGCGGCATGGGCGGATGCGCGGGGCTTGGATGACTGACGTTCCGTGGATGGAGTGGTACCAGAGCCTGGCCAAGCCGTCGTGGACGCCGGCGCCGCGGACGATTGGCCTCATCTGGCAGATCCTCTATCCCGTCATCATTGCGACCTTCGGCTTTGTCTTCGTGCAGGCTGGGCGAGGCCGGCTGCCCCTGCTCGTGGCCGTGCCGTTCGCCATCAACCTCGTGGCGAATCTGATCTTCACGCCGATCCAGTTCGGTATGCGGAATCTGCCGCTGGCCGCCGTGGACATCCTCGTCGTCTGGGGCACGATCCTTTGGATGATGCTGGCCGTCTGGCCGCACTATCGCTGGGTGGCCGTGGCGCAGGTACCGTATTTCGTCTGGGTCTCGATCGCCACGGTCCTGCAGCTCTCGATCACGTGGATGAATCGCGGTTAACTGGCAACAGAGGGGAACGCATACGCCGCCCGGATCGCCTCGTCTTCCATGCCGTCGATGGCCACGACCTTGGCCGGGAGGTCTCAGAGCGGCGGCGCAGTGCCGCGACGCCCCATGAACAACGCGATCACAAACAGCGCCAGAAACACCACGAAGAGCAGCCGGGCAATATCGGTCGCGGCTGCTGCGATGCCACCGAAGCCGAACACTGCGGCAATGATGGCAACGATCAGAAACAGGATGGCCCACCGCAGCATCACAACGCCTCCTTCCACACAGTGAAGGCGTCCCGGTGCCGGAAACACGACATCCTGATGAGTGAGCATGACGCCACATGGGCGTCAATGGATCTCACACCTTTACGTTACGCGGAAGGCTCGCTCGCCGACGGAAGTCAAACGAAAACTACGGGCAATGCGTGACATCGCAGGGCGACACTGCCCGTGGCTCCGCCTACACGGCTACGTCGCCACGTGTAGTGCCGTTGGCCTGCGACCGGCCGGCATCGCACTCTGCAGAAAGTGTCCCGCATGCGGCTCGTCTGAAAGCCGTACCGGGGCATGGGCGACGTGATCCCAGCGAGGCCCACGATATCCTTCCGTCGCATGATGCCGGCCGCTGTGAGTGGGTCTACGCGAACGAGACCCGCACGGACACCATCCTCATCGTCCGACATGAGATGTCCCTCATGCCTCACTCGTGATGGCGTGGTCGTGCAGCCGATAGCGGCTGGGCTCGTTGCTCGCGTCCGGTAGGTAAACGCACCGTCCCACACCTTCGACCGTTCGCAGCATCTCGCCGGCCTGTCGCCAGGTGCCATCGAGCAGCAGCACTTGTCGGCGGACATTCGCCCGGGCATCCGCCGCTCCGGCCGCCACGCCGACCGCCATCGCGAAGAGCCACCGGCTGCGGGAACGCGTGAACCCGCAGGTGAGCCAGGCGACGAGGCCGGCGACCACGCCCGTCGCGAGCGCGACCACCGACGCCACGGCGGCCTGCCGCTCGACGGGCAGCGGGCCCGTGAGCCAGAGCACCGCGGCCCCGATCCCAGCCGCGGCGGGAGTCGCGGCCCCTGCCACGAGCGCGGCGCGGCGCCGCAGGGTCGCCGGAATATCGCTCGGAGTCCATGCGATCACTGCCGCGATGCATCCACCGAGAAGGGCGGCGAGCAGAGCCGCTGGCAGATGCGTAGCGAGCACCTGCTCGAGCGGCCGGCCCGTGAACGCGATGCTCGCCAGGCTCCCGACCGCGACCGCGGGCATGATCCAGGCCGTGGCCACGCGGCTCTTTCGCGGGATGTCGAAGGCCACGGCGAACCACACAAGCCCGATGGCCACCGTGGCATCGAGCACGACGGCGTAGGGGATCGCACCCGACTCGCCTGCCACCCACTTCAACAGCGGGCTGACGGCCATGCGCACCGGATCTTCAGCCGGAACGCCTGCGAAAAATCCGGCGAAGACCCGCAGCCCGAAGGCTACGAACGGCAGAAGACCGGCTAGCAGTTCGACGCGCGACGAGAGCCGCGGCACCGGCGCCACCCAGACGATGGTCCAGAGCAGCGTGAAGAGGATGAGGTGCAATTGACCCATGGCGACACCTGAGACCCGATTGGTCAGACCACTTTCATGCGGATCCTCAAACGGCGTCAAGCGGGCGGGTGTCGAGGTTATGGGCTGGGGTCACCGATGCATGTGGACGAATAGCCTTCAGCTTCCTCGCGTGCGGCTTGAAGATCGCGAGCCGCCGCCGCGCAGGTCGGGCAATACCACGGTGCGGGCGTCTTCACCGGCCGCGGGCTTCGCTTGTGGCAGGTGGCGCAGCGGTACCGTTTGCCTTTGATCGCCGTCTTCGGCCGGTAGCGCTTTCCGGTCCGCGGGATGTTCTTCATGATCAGGTCCTCGTCGCAGTATTCGACAACTCCAGCCTGAGAGGCAACGCATGGCCGAGATCAAGCCGGGCCGCTACCGGCACTACAAGGGCAACGAGTACACAGTCCTCGGCGTCGCCCGGCATAGCGAGACACTCGAGGAGTTGGTCGTTTACCGCCAGGAGTACGGCGACCGTGGCCTCTGGGTCCGGCCGGCGGCGATGTTTGCCGAGACGGTGGACGTCCATGGCCAGACTGTGCCGCGGTTTCAGTTCGTCGGATAGGCGGCCCGGCTGCCGAGAGCGTGGCCGCGTCGCCTTTTCGAAGCAGAGGCGCAGGGCGGGACAGAGCCAGCCTTCCATGTGGCCGCCTCCGCGGACCAAGGTTGTCCCTCTCTCCCGTCACACTGTCGCGATGTCCCTGCCCTCTCATTTCAGGTTTGTCTCATGTGGCTATTCACCCAGTACGGCTTCTATAGCGTGGTCTGCGCCCGCGATCCCGCCGGCAATCCGACGCACATCGACCGCGACACATTCATGGTGCGGGCTCGCCCCGCAGGCATCTCGAGTCGCTCCAGAAGCGATTCCCGCAACTGGCCGGCGTGGCCAGCACTCACACAACGCACACGGACTACCGCTTTCGGATGGTGGTGGCGAAGTCCGTGTGAGGCGTGATGGAGCGACTGCAACGACTAAGCCGCGAGAAGGAGAAAGACATGATCGAGCCAGCGAAGAATCGTCTGCATGATTACGAGGCCGGGTGGCTCACGCTGCTCGTCAGCATGCGTGTGGCGACGGAAGCCGAGGCTCGTGCCGCCATGAGTCGGGTGGCCCAGAAGGCCATTGAAGACATGCAGGAACGGCGCAAACAGCGACGCTCGGAACGAAACCGGCGGCGGAAACAGGAGTGAGGTCCGAACCGCGTATGGGGGACTATGACACACTCCACGGCGGGGGCTGCCGTGGCATAAAGGGGGGCACCGTGTATAATGCGAGTGCATCAAGATCGACACGAAAAGAAAGGACGTGTCGTGTGAGCCTGGCCGACGGCCGGGTTCGCTTCCGAGCCTCTGCAAGGCAAACGGTGCTACCCGAAAGGGGATGTGCGTCGAGGTGCGTGGCCTCGACGAAATAAATATTGCGGCGAGTCGGCGAAACCACCTGACTTGGGTCTGATCCTGATCTTGATGCGTTTCTCTTCATGGGAGAACGCAGATGCACAGGGGATTTCTTTCCGCACGGATCAACGACAGCAACCCGCTCCACCATCTCTGGAACAACAACGGCACATTCTGGTGCCACTTCGTCCTCCACTTCGACGATCGGAAGCGGAAGCGACGGATCAGGCGGTCGCTGAAGACAGCCGACGCCCGGGTAGCAATCGCTCGTCGCGACGCCTTGTTCTCGAGCCTCGTGATCGAGGGCGAAGACGTTCCAGAGCGAGCCCCCTCTTCAGTCGCTGTGTATGGGGCGGAGGTGCGTTCATGAGCGACACGCCGCCCCCTATCAACGACCGGCTCGCGCTCATTTCCGAGGCGGACGACATGTTCAAGCGGGGAGTAGATGCAGACAACGCGGGCGACTGGTCGGGCTACGGCCCTCGAGAGTGTTGGGAGGAGGCGGTGCATTCATTCAATGCAGCTGCCGTGAAGTACCGCAACCTTGGTCTCGGCCTGAAGGCGAGGGACGCCTGGTCTCGGTCGGCTGAGTGCCACCGGAAGATCGCCGGGGAACACCTGAGGTGTGCTCAGCACTGCGAGGATGACCGTGAATCCGTCGAGGTCCTGTGGGAGGGAGAATCCTTGTGAATGACAAACCCGTGCAGCGTGTCTTCGGTCCCCCGAAGCTGTGCCTCGAGGGGTTCCGCGCGTTGCGTCCATATCTCGAAAAGGTATTCGAAGCGAAGGGCGAGAAACTCGATCCGGCCTGGTACGACGACGGAGGAAGGAGGCGCACATGACGATTGAAGACCCATGCGTGATCCGTTTGCTCGCCGAAGGAGCCGGAATCCAGCTGTGTGGTCGCAAGGAGCCTGATGGTACGTGGAGTTTCATCGGCTCCGCCGCCACCATGGACATCGCGGATGATGGCAATGACTCAGTCCGCGTGGGCGGCATGCGGAGATGCACTGCCCTCTCTGAGGCGTTGCCCGATTCGTATTGGATCAGGTTCATACCGATGCATGTCCACCCGGAGCTTCGCGAGTGGTTCCGCTCCCGCTACGCCGCGGTCGTGGCCACACTTCCCGAGTATCAGCGTGAAATGCACTACGAGCGCCGTCACCACAAGTGGCAGGCGATGTTCGAATCGACGCCTCCAGACCGCTGGAGCATCGAAGACCCGTTGTGACCGGCCAAAACTTTGCCTCACGGAGACGTCAACGAATCATGAAGCGAATCGTCGTACTGTCCGGAGCCGGGATCAGTGCCGAGAGCGGGCTGCAGACGTTCCGCGGAGCCGACGGGCTCTGGGAGGGGCACCGGGTCGAGGACGTGGCATCGCCGGAAGGGTGGGCGGCGAACCCCGAACTCGTGCTCGAGTTCTACAACCAGCGCAGGCGGGCGGTGCGATCGGCAGCGCCCAACGCCGCACATAAGGCGCTCGTCGATCTCGAGCGGGCCTACGACGTGCGGATCATCACGCAGAACGTCGACGACCTCCACGAGCGTGCCGGCTCGAAGCATGTGCTCCACCTTCACGGCGAGATCATGTTGGCCCGCAGCACCCGGGACCGGCGGCTCATCCGGCACCTTGGTGATGCCGACATCCACCTCGGCGACCGCTGCGAACTCGGCAGCCAGTTGCGGCCGCACATCGTGTGGTTCGGCGAGATGGTGCCCGCGATGGACGAGGCGGTGGACCTGGTCGGCGGTGCCGACGTCCTGCTCGTCGTCGGCACGTCGCTGCAGGTCTATCCGGCCGCGGGCCTGGTCTTCGAGGCGCCAAAGCGGGCCCGCCGGATCGTGGTAAACCCGGACATACCCGAGCGGGTCTCCGGGCCGACGTTCGAGGTCATCGCCAAACCAGCGAGCATAGGCGTGCCCGAGGTGGTCGCGGACCTACTCGCGTGAGTCGTGAACCGTCGCACCTCACCAACCAATCGCCTGCTCAGGCCGGGTCGCTGGGCCGCGAAAGAGTCGCACGCTGTGAGGAGTTCCTCGGCAGCCTGGAGCCGAGGAACGACCGGCAGGCTCATCGCTTCGCCCGGGCGAGAGCCTTGTCCTCGACGCCAGCCCACGGTCGCACGGCGCTGGGAGTCGCCACGCTGTCTGCGAGCCGCCGCCCGAGCTTGGCGCGTTGCCACTCAGGCAGTGGTGACGTCTCCACATCGCGAACGACGCCTAGAGATATGCATGTGTGCAGTTGCTCGCGTCAACCGGCTTTTCGTCCAAATGCTACCTCGGACCAAGGTTGTCCCGCGGGCGGCTAGACTCTCGCCGCATCCGCAGGGCGCTTGCCCAGAGAAGATGGCAGTTCCGGAGGCATCTCGATATTTACGGTCGCCATAATGTTCCTTCCATTACCCGTGATCGCGGGTCAATGCCGAAAGTATATCCGACGCAAGCGGCCTCAAGCTGACCCGTCGGCGGCAACTTCCGCGGGCCATCATGATGCCGGCGACTAGGGGCCGGTCGACGGTTTTGGATTCGGCCGCTGGATTACATAACGGGGCGGCAAGCAAAAACACTAGGTTCTGTCTGAAAACGGTCTGGCGACCACAATCCTCGATCTGTAGACGGTGTTCCGACAAGGAGGTCGGTCACCATGAAGCGGCACGAAGTCTCTGACGATCAATGGGAGGCGATTCACCCGATCCTCCCCAGACGCACGGCGAAGACGGGACGTCCGCCTTCAGACCCGCGTCTGATGCTCAACGGCATTCTATGGATTCTCCGCACCGGCGCACCTTGGCGAGACCTGCCCGAGCGGTTCGGTCCGTGGCAGACCGTGTACGACCACTTCGCCCGGTGGCGGAAGCAGGGCGTGTACGATCGAATCCTCGAATCGCTCCACATTCGGCTCGATGCCGACGGCGAGATCGACTGGGATCTGTGGTGCATCGATGGGTCGTCGGTGCGGGCCACCCGAGCCGCAGCCGGGGCTGCGAAAAAAGTTGCCGCCGCCACCCGGACGAGCCGAAAGACCACGCTTTGGGCCGCTCGCGAGGTGGATTCGGCAGTAAATTCCACCTGGTTACTGACGGTCGAGGCCTGCCGCTGACGGTCGAGGTCACCGCCGGGCAGGTGCATGATTCCACGTGCGTCGAGTCGGTGATGGACCGAATCGCGATTCCGCAGCCGGTCGGGCGGCCGCGGAAGAGGCCGTCGATGTTGGCCGGAGACAAGGGCTACAGCTGCCATCGCGTCCGTGACTGGCTCCGCAGGTACGGCATCACGCCGCTGATCCCTCGCAAGGACAACGAGCATCTGCGGCATGACGGCCGCTCGACGTTCGACAAGCAGACCTACCGCCGACGGAGCATCGTCGAACAGACCATCTGCTGGCTGAAGGAATGCCGCCGCATCGGCACCCGGTTCGAGAAGCTGGCGATCAACTTCCTGGCGATGATGAAGTTGGCGATGATCCAAAGGTGCCTCAAAATCACGTTCCCAGACAGAACCTAGGTCAATCCTCTCCCCCTCTCGACTCCACCTCGGCCGCCACCTCCCAGATGGGC
>CAZONY010000010.1:0-20649 GCA_964581215.1 uncultured Chitinophagaceae bacterium
CGTAGACCTACGCATCATACCCGTATTTCGTGATGCGCTACTGCTCGCGTATGCGCTGCGGCTTGTGATTGCTGACACCCTCGGACCCGTACAGGAGGACGTTGGCGCGGAGATTGCCGCACGCCAGTTGCTCGTCAGACTTGCTGTAGCCACTGGAGGTCGGTCGCCAGACTGGATCAGCGATACCAGTGTGTTCACGCCGAGCGTCATGAGGCAGATTATGGAACGCGTGGATGCTCGCCTCGCCGGTCACCCGACGCTTGTGGAGATGAGTAGTGGATTCGGCTTGTCCCCGAGCCACTTTGCCCGCAAGTTCCAGCACTCGACGGGTCTGAGCCTCAATCGCTTCATGAATCGGCGTCGGATCGGCCTTTCTCTCGCGATTTTGAAGACGGGCCGTACGCCGCTTGCACAACTGTCGCTCGACCTTGGCTTTTCCTCGCAGAGCCACTTCACGCGACTGTTCAGCAGCCTTACAGGCATCACGCCGCACCAGTTCCAGCGGTCGCAACGCCGCACAGGTGGCTAATTGGGGCAGCACTCCTTGCAGCACTGGGGGGTGATGCAAGTCTTGAAGAGTCCTCGGTTCGCACGATCCGCTACAGTTGTCCTACCGCGATGAGTTCCGCATGACGAGCAACCTCACAGAAAGGCAGTGCATCAATGGGTGAGCAAACGACGTCGGCAAACTTCTCCAAGGAGTTGGCTGAAATTGCCCTGACGATGCAGTCGGAACGCACGGGGCATACTCCCAAAGCCGTGACGGTTGTCGCCAGCGATGAGACCGTCGTGCTGACGCTGCACGAGGCTTTGACCCCAGCGGAAAAGATTCTGGCCCGTACCGAGGCGGGCGCGGCGAAGGTGGAGCAGTACCATCGCGCGCTGTTCGCGGTGTCCTGCGACGAGTTGCGGAAAGAGATTCAGCGGCTGACGGGGCGGAAGGTGCGCGAGGCCGCCGTTGTCGTGGAGCCTGCAACAGGGGCGATCGTTCACGCCTTCACGAGCGGAACCGTCGTTCAAATTTTTCAACTTGAGCCTCATGGCATAGCAACACACGTGGTCGCCGGTGTGCCAGCGACAGCAGATGACGCAGCGAAGTGACGCATCTGCAACCACCCCCTCTTCGCCGCCAACGCCTCCCTCCGGCTCCTGAACGGCCCCAGCACCGATCCACCTAACGGCCCCCTAGCCGCCCAACACAGTAGCCCTCGGCATCTGGCAAAGTGACCTACCCGATAACCAGAGGAGGTGAGGGGGACGCAAGGGGCGGGTCACTGCGAGCGGGCTAGGCCGCCATTCGCATAACGCATAAACGGCTGCATTACGGCACTGTAGTCATGCAGCCTGCACCGCCGCGCTACACCGTCTCGGGCAGTTCATCGCCGCGAGGATGGATGCGAGTCACCAGCACCGAAGAGTCGGCCAGGCCTCTGATAGCGTGGATCTCCTGCGGACACAAAAGCAAGAGATCGCCGGGCATGATATCGATTGCACGGCCGTCGTGTTCGAAGCAGACATGGCCTTCAATGCACTGCACAGTGATCCCGCCCGCACGTCAGGGACACTTCGGCCCGACGAGGTGTCCGCCGATGGTTACGGTGGCCCGCTGACCCCACAATGGCGCCGCAGCAGGCCGGCGAGCGGAGCCAACGCCACGAGCAAAGTGATGGTGTTTCGACATCCTGCGGCTGCCAGTACCGCCGTTGGCTAGCGAAGCCCGACGACACAAAGAAGTCCTTCAGCGGTCGGCGGTCGCGAGAATGGGTGGGCGTAGGGATGCAGAGCCACGTTGGAGCATCCTTCAATGACAAGCCTGCGAAAGTTCGAGTGGGAAGCAATTGCAGGCCTGATCGCTGCGGTCGTGGCGATCGTACTGCACTTCCTCCATGCGACCGACGCCAACATTCTGCGCGTGATCACGCTGGTTCTGGTGGCCCTCTTATTTCTGCGAGACCTTCGAAGCGAGGAGCGCTGGAGCACGATTGAGGGCGAAACCAAACTCTCCGTACGCCTCTTGGAGGAGATCAAGGAGACAACTCACCCCGCAGAACTCGATCTCATCGGCCCCACAAGGCTCCGCCATGCGACCACCCAGTTCGCGGGACGCGCTCAGGGTGAGGTGGTTTGGTTCAACGCCTGCCCGCAGATGTTCGAGAACAAGGAGTTGTGCGGTGCATTGCTCGCCCCTTTCCTCACAAATCCGCGTGTCACGTGCCTCCGCTTCGTGCTCGATATCAGCCAGCGAGAGCACTGGCAAGCCAAAGTCGAATCGACGCTGAACGCCCACGTGACCCGCGGCGCGGTTGCGCCACCGCTATGGTCTCACCTCGATTCGGGTGTCTCATTCGTGATCGCGGAAACCGACGAGGTGAATAGCAAGACCGAAGCCCTCGTGAGTTTCTGGGGCGAACCCTTCATGGCGGTGCATCACGACCGAGAGATTCCGGGCTACATCGTCCACGTACGGTCGCATTCGGAACTCATCGGTCGACTCCGAGAGGTCGAGCGTGCCTGCCGCTTGACATGACCGACAAGGCTCATGGTTATATGGTGCCGAGTACAAGCAGAGAGACATGCGGCCTGCGACTCACCACAGTGTCCCACCCACGGACAGGCGGACACGAAGGCCTTTTTGCTCTGCGAGGCTGTTTAACGCATGGCCGCGGCGTATGAATCAGGCGTGGCACGGAGCGCTGGATCACTTTGCCTTTCGTGGAGTACAGCCGTGAAATCTCTTGCCGCTCTTCTCCTTGCCTGCGTCGCGATGTGTGCGGATGTGGCGTTCGCACAGCCTGACGCGGGAGCAAAAGCCCGCGGGCAGTTCAATTTCTATGGGCGCGGTGCCCGAAGCGCCATGCGTGGAGCACGGGAATCAACCGGATCGCTGCGTGAATACATCCGCAGCACGCAACCCGCCCCAGCCGAAATCGTGAGAGAGCAGCCCGGCGTCATTGTGAGCCCCCGGATTGCTCAGGCAGCCACAGACGAAATCGGTGATTACATCATGAAGTCCGAGAAGCATCTGGCGTGGATGCGGAGACAAGCGGAGGCAAGAAAAGACGTTGAGACGCTGGCGTCTCTCGACAGCATCGACCGCACCCTCGCTGAAGCAAAGAGGAGTCACGCCACTCTTTGCGGCTGCTGCATGGAGGATAACGTCGATGCTACGGCAGCCATGGCGTGCTGCCAAAAGATTGACGATACGTTGGCCAAAGCTATGACGGAACACGACGCACTCATGAAGCGATTGGGTACTCAACAGCCCAGCGACAAGTGAGCCGCGAGCGGTCGTCCATGTCACTGATGTGCAGGCTTCTTTCGCGGTGCGTGTTTCCGGCTTTGTCCGCATGGCGTTGTCACAGTCTTCCTTTCCATGAGTGGTCATCGCAGTGGCTTGCCGGGCAGAGGATGCCCTGCAAGCCACCGTCATTCCACCCCTAACACTCTCTCCGGCTCTCACAAGGCCCCCCAAGCACCGGTCCACCTGACGGCCCCATATCAGCCCGCCAGTAGCCCTCGGCTGGCTCGACGTGGCTTGCTCAGGTGATCCGTCGCTTACCGAGTTCCCGCAACTCCAGTGCCTTGTCGTGTAACCGATTTGAAAAAAACAAAAAAATCAGGCGTGGCACATCAAGTAAGCAGCCTCGTCCATTGGGGGGCTCGGGGGGCGGGGTCAGTGGCGGTCAGAAAGAAAGTCAGAAGAATCACTTTGGCGCAGCGCAGATCAGGCTACCGGCACCCTGCCCGCCCTTGGCAATCATGCATGTTCGCAAACGGTCCCGCGAATACGGACTGGAGGGCCTCGAACGCCGCCCAAGCCGCCCCCATTCGTATCACTGCCCAATGCGAGTCGGCGCTGTTTCCGGAGCAGCGGCATCGTGCGCACGGCCTTCCCTGAGGATCTTCAGCGTATCGACCACCTTCCGCGGCATGGGGGTTTTCTCTTCGGACTGCCGCCACTCGCCAAACTGTCGCCAGAAGTCGAGATTCATCGCCCCGGCCACAATCATGCGGCTACCGTCGGCATCGAAATCCAACGACGGCAACGCCCAAGGCCCGGAATACATGCGGCGATCCACAGCCCCGGTCATGGCGTCGACCACAAGAATCTCGGGGTCGCGCATGTCGTCGGCGTGGTGACCGAACGTCGGCAACAGGACGACACGCCGTGCGTCGGGCGAAAAATACGCGGCGTAGTTGGTGTCGAAGTCGCCTAACGCCCTCAATTCCCTTCCGGTCGCCGCGTCGTGAACTGAATAATGCCTCGTGCGATATTGAGCTTTCGGTCCTGGATTTTCACCGCCTGCTTCGGCTGGACGCGCATAGAGAAACTGCTTTCCATCGCGAGTCACTGCCTTCAGTTCGCCACCAAGGCCTGCGAGCACGCCAAGCGGCATCTCGAACCGTGCGACTTCCTCCCGGGTGAAATCGAAGACACGCACGACATTGAGGGGGTGCAACGGGCCACCCTGAAACACCTTCTTTGTGGCCCCAGAGACCAGGCACCCTCGTGTGCTGCTCGGGCATAGTCCAACCTCCTGGCCCGTCGCGGCGTCGACGATCGGCTGGTAGTTGGATTCATTGACGTTGCAGATCAGTGTTCCGGATGCATCGTGCTGCATCTCGTTGGCGAGATGCGCGTTACGTTTTGTGAAACGGCTCTTGAAACCTCTGCCTCCGGGCAGCTGGATTGTCTCGATTGCTTTTCCGGTGGTGACTTCATGACGGGTCGCTTGCCGCTCACCGTAGATCAGGATGCTCGATCCGTCTGGTGAGAAATGCGCAATGCCTCCCTGATCGAATTCTTGGGCAACCTCGCCGATGCCAAGATTCCAGAGAATGCACGTGTCATGGAAGCTCAACAACGCGAACTTTCCGTCCGGTGAGAATCGCACATGCCGGAGGTTGTCCCCATATCGACGCAACGATCTCAATACGGTGCCACCCCTGACGTCAAAGAGCATCGCCTCGCCCACCATGTTGTTTGGTGGCCCGACAATAGGCCGCGTTTTTGCGAATGCAAACCAGTCTTCTTCCTCCGTCGAGCCGGCCTCCTCCGTAGTGGAAGGAACCTGTGCGGAAGCAGTGCCCTTCGCCTGGTTTACTGGTGCCGTCGGGCCTGATCCTGTTTCTTGAGCGACGATCGGTGCACGACTCGACAGGACAGCGAGGAGGACGATCGCGGGTGCTTTTTTGCCAAAGACATTCATCAACCGGTCCTCCAAGTAAAACCGCACCAGAAGCGGGTAAATCGCAATCTGAAAAGATAGGTTGGCCAACGGCACGTCGGCAGGCATCGGCCGGGTGAAGCACATTGTAGGTGCAGCAGCCGGGGCTGGTCGGGCTGGATGCAGTTCTCACTTTGAGGCCCCGAAGAACTGCCTATCCGCGCTCGGGGGCGCATGGCACCACCATCCGCACCCATGCCGACCTACATCGGCACCAAGGCGGAACCGGTCCTCTCCCTTCTATATCTCTTTCTTCTCTTCTCCTATTTATGGGGCACCATCCCCTTGGCTCGATGCGGGCCGCGATGCCCTCCACGGAGCGGGTGGCAGGCGACGGGCTCTTAACGCTGGCCCGACGATCGTAGTCGCCTGCTCCGCCCCATCGTCCAGAGTTTTCGACCTCCAGCAGCCGCCCTGAGCGGTGTCTCTTCACGTGGGGCCATGCCTTGTCGATGCGTCGCGGAGCCGACTATTCTTGCGGTTGATCTGATTCACCGAAATCCGTTCGGACTGACTTGCCATGGTTCCCGCCCAGCCCGCCACCGGTGACACCTCCAACAGCTTCGTTGGCGAAGCAGTCCAACAGGGATTCCGTCCGCTCAGGACATGGATTCCGCTTCTGCTTCTCCCGGCGATGGCCTTCATGAGATTCATCCCAGGCCTCGTCCAGAACGGGCCATCGGCCATCTGGATGTTTAGCGCCTTCGGCCCATTCCTGGTGGGTTTGCTCGTCATGGCATGGTGGCTGTTCGCCAGTCGGGCAAGATGGTTTGAACGGCTACTCGGTGCCTGCGGGCTGGCGTTGATCGTCGCCGCCGCGCAGTTTCTGGCCCATGCGTCGATGCGCGGCCCGCCGCTGATCGTCATGACGATCCCGATGACGGTCGCAGCCTTCGCCATCGGATTGATCTGGCAGGGCGGCAATCTCTCCACCCGCCGCACGTTGGTCGCCCTACTCTTCGCCTTGTGTGCCGCAGGGATCTCCACGGTGGTAAGCACCGACGGAGTCTGGGGTGACTTCTCGCTCGGCTTGCGGTGGCGCTGGGCGCCCACGGCGGAAGGAAAACTTCTGGCCACCAGGCACCGTGCGACAGCAGGAGCCGGCGCAGGTGCGGCGACGGTGGATGCCGAGGCCTTCCACAGCCCCCAATGGCCAGGTTTCCGCGGGCCCAACTGTGAGGGCACACAGCGCGGGGCGGTGTTCAACGACGACTGGCAGACGCATCCGCCGGAGGAACTGTGGCGGATTTCCGTCGGCCCGGCATGGAGCTCCTTCGCGGTCGCCGGGGAGTATCTGGTCACGCAGGAGCAGCGGGGCAAAGACGAAGCGATCGTGTGTTACGACGCGCGGACGGGTGCCACCGTCTGGGAGCAGTCGGTCCCGGCGCGATTCTTCGAGTCTCTGGGCGGACTCGGGCCCCGTGCCACGCCCACCATCGCCGAAGGCGCCGTGTACTCGATGGGCGCCGAGGGTTGGCTGCTGAAACTGGACGCCACAAACGGGAACGTGCTGTGGAGGGTCGACGTGCGCCGGCAGGCCGACCGAGATCCACCAATGTGGGGATTCGCGGCATCACCATGCGTTCACGACGGCCTGGTGATCGTCTATGCCGGCGGAACGAACGACCGGGGCGTGCTCGCCTTCAAGACCGAGGATGGCAGCCTGACGTGGTCGGCTTCCTGCGGACAGCAGTCGTATGGAACAGTGCAGGTCGTGCGGCTGGCTGGGCGATCGATGCTGGGCCTGTTGAGCGACCAGGGAGCCCACTTTTGGGAACCGCGCTCCGGCGAAGAAATATTCCGATACACGTGGCTGCACCAGGGGTATCGGGCACTCCAGCCCAAGATCGTCGATCGCGACAAACTACTCATACCGACCGGGATGGGAACGGGTACGCGGCTCGTGCATGTCGAGGAGGCGGATAGCGGCCTGACGGGAACAGAGGTCTGGACATCGAAGGCCTTGAAGCCCGACTTCAATGACTGTGTCGTACACAATGGATTCGCCTATGGATTCGACAACACGATTTTCACGTGCATCGACCTGAAGGACGGCAACCGCAGGTGGAAGGGGGGCCGCTATGAGAAAGGTCAGGCGTTGCTGCTGGCAGATTCGGGCCTGATCATCGTCGTGAGCGAGCGGGGAGAACTGGTGCTGCTGCGGGCCAACCCCGACAGGCTGGAAGAGTTGGCCAAAGTCCCCGCATTGAAGGGCAAAACCTGGAACCATCCGGTCATTGTTGGGAACAGGCTGTACATCCGGAACGCCGAGGAAGCAGTCTGCTACCGGCTTCACGCAAGAGGCGACGCCGAACCGCTCGCGCGCCTGTGGGAGTCCGCTGGCTCAGCGGGAGACCTCCTGTGTGCGACACGATGCGCGAGGAACCAGCCGTAGCGGCAGGCGCCGGAAGGCACCGGGCAATCCAGCGCTCGACGTGTGCTACCACAACCGCACTCGGTGTGGCACCCCTTCTTGCATTGCCGCCTCTCGGTGTTGCACGACAATGACCACAATCGCAGCGGGCATGCCGCCGGCCACGGCCACAAGAAGGCTGCCAAAAGTTCGGCAAAGGGGCCGATCGACGACGATCTTCGCAACCTGGAACTCAAACGACCGGTCCGAAACTCCCCGGGAGACCTGACATGATTCGCTTGATCGCGGTGGTGGCGCTGGTGGCCGGAACGATGGCGGGCGGTGTCGCCGCACGGTCTGCGGAACCGGTCGCGCAGGCCGCCGCCGGCGTGGGCGGCATGGCATGGGACCTCGTCCGCGCCAGCGGCGCGGGCAACGCAATCGTGTCGCCCGTGAGCGTGTGGGAGGCGCTGGCCATGACCTATGTCGGCGCCCGCGGTGAGACCGCCGCCGAGATGGCGCACGTGCTCGGCATGCCCGACGACCGCGCCGCGATCGCGGCGGCCTCGAAAGCCCTGCGAAAGCTCTTCTCCGAGGCCAAGGGGGAGAAGATCACCCTCGACGTGGCCAACCGGATCTGGGTGCAGAAGGACAAGAAGCTGGAGGGCGGGTTCACATCACTCCTCGAGGACACGTTCAGTGCCGGAGCGGGCATCGTCGACTTCATCAACGCGACCGAGCCCGCGCGGGCCGAGATCAACGCCTGGGTGAGCGACCATACAGCGAAGAAGATCAACGAACTGCTCAAGGCCGGCACGATCACGTCGATGACCCGGCTCGTGCTCACGAACGCCGTTTCCATGAAGGCCCCCTGGGCCACGAAGTTCGACAAGGCCGCCACGCGACCGGAGCCGTTCCACGTCGGCCGCGACGCGAAGGCCGACGTGCCGTTCATGCACCACTCTGGCCGACTCGTCGCCGGGAAGGTGGGCGCGGGGCCGCAGGCGGCGACGGTATGTGAGATTCCCTACGAGGGAGGCCGGCTGGCGATGATGGTGATCGTGCCCGACGCGACCGAAGGCCTCGCCGCCGTGCTGGGCGGCCTCGACGGCGCGTCGCTGGCGGGCTGGAAGGCGGACAGCCTCCGGCCGCGCCCGGTGAACCTCGCGCTGCCGAAGTGGAACGCCCGCAAGCCGCTCGGACTCAACGAGGCGCTCGCCGCGATGGGGATGAAGGCGGCGTTCCAGCAGGGCGTGGCCGACTTCTCCGGCATGGACGGCACCCGCGACCTGTTCGTCTCGGCCGTCGTCCACGAGGGCTTCGTGGATGTGACGGAGGAGGGCACCGAGGCCGCCGCCGCGACGGGCGTGGTCGTGGCGACGCGGGCGGCGATCCAGCCCGAGGAGACGCTCGACGTCCGCGCCGACAGGCCATTCGCCTGGGCCGTCGTCGAGCGCGGCTCAGGCGCCATCCTCTTCGCCGGCGTCGTGGCCGACCCACGCTGACCAGGAGGGGGCCCTGGCGCTGACGGTCCACTCGGCTGAGGATTCTCGCGTTGATGTGACCGCCGCGACGGCGGCCAGCACCTCGGCGGCGGGCACTGCGGGCTTCACGGCTGTGAACGCCTGAGCGATCCGCCCCGTGAGACGGTTACTTGGGCGCCGCTATCCGCACGTCCTGTCCCTCGCGAAACAGTTCGGGCTGCCTAATGACGATGGGCGTATGTTCATCGAGCCCGGATCTCACTTCGAAGAACGCTCCCGATCGAAGTCCAAGTTCGACCGAACGACGCTTGATTTGTCCGTCCTGCACGACACAGCAGACGTTTGCCGTTCCATCCCGTATGACGGCGGTCACCGGAATCACAATGCCCTCCGGTCGCTCGTCGAGTCGGATCGTGACGGTCGCGTACATACCCGATCGCAACCGCCTTTCTGGATTTGGCACGTCTATTTCGACACGGAGTGAATGGTTGGACTCGCGAAGTGCCTCGCTCGTGCGGGTCACGGCCGCGCGGATGATCGGCCCATCCGCAGCCTGCACCCGGACCTCGACCGGGTCGCCGACGTCGACCTGACCTGCCTCGAGTTCGGGCACTTCCACGAAGATTCGGACCGTGTCGGTCCGCGCTACCTCCAGGAGTGGTGTGCTCTTTGGCCCACTGACCGGCTGCACAAAATGCCCGGTGTCGACGGTACGGCTCGTGACAGTTCCGGCATACGGAGCCTTGATCTCGGTATAGCTGAGCATCGTCTTGATCCGATCGACAGACGCGGTGGCCACCTTGTGCCGCGCCTCGGCGGCCACCTTGTCCGCTTCGGCCGTGCCGATCTTCGCCTGGGATTCGTGGAACGCCGTGCGAGCGGACTGGCCCCGGGCAACGGTCTCCTGCACGGCCGCCTCGGCGGCGCGGAGCGCATTGAGGGTCTCCTCTTCGAGCTTGCGGGTGATCGAGCCCTTGGCGGCGAGTTCCTTGATCCGGTCGTGCTCCGACTTCCAGCGCTCGACGTCGGCCTTGGCCCGGATCATCCCCGCATCGACCTCCGCAATCTTCGACTTGGCAGTCTCCGCGGCCGCTCGGCTGGCCGTGATCGCCGACTCGGCCTGCTGCACCTCGGCCTGGGCCTGAGCCACGATCGCCTCCTTCTCGCGAAGCTCATCGACGAGTTCGGGCACGGCGATCCGAACGAGTACTTCGTCTTTCTCGACTACGTCGCCGATGTCCACCATCACCTCCTCGACATATCCCACAACCTTGGCGAAGAGCGGCGTTCTCTCAAACGCCTCGATACGACCAGGCTGCGTGGTCGAGAGCGTCAACGCCCGTCGCTCCGGCTTCGCGGCAGTCACCTCGGGGACGGAGTCCGTCTGGGGTGACGAAGGTGGCGACTCATGCCGACACCCAGAGACCAGTGAAGCGAGGCACGTCATGAACGCACATGCGGGCAGGAGTCGGGCGTCGCTCCACATCATCAGGCTCCTTGTTCGGCAAGCGCGGCCGCCGCGGTCGGCGTGAAGGTGGCGCTGTGCGGGTCGGTCGGATCGAGCGACGCGGAGACGACAGCGGCCCGGCGCTGCATGATCGCGAAGATCCCCGGCAGGACGAAGAGCGTGGCCACGGTCGCGGCAGTCAGGCCGCCGATGACGGCCCGCCCGAGCGGCGCGTTCTGCTGGCCGGCCTCGCCCAACCCCAGGGCCATCGGCAGCATGCCCGCGATCATGGCGGCGCTCGTCATGAGCACGGCCCGCAGGCGGCTCGCCGCACCGGTCACGGCCGCTTCCTGCGGTGGCCGGCCTTCGCGCCGCACCTGTTCCGCGAACGTCACGAGCAGGATGGCGTTCGCCATCGCCACGCCAATCGCCATGATCGATCCCACGAACGACTGGATATTGAGCGTCGTGCCCGTGATGAAGAGCATGGCCAGCACACCGGCGATCACGGCCGGTACGGTCGATACCGTGGCCAACGCCAGGCGGACGGACTGGAAGTTGGCCGTCAGCACGAGAAACACGACGAGGATCGCGACGGCCAGCCCCACGGAAAGGCCACCGAGCATGTCGCCGAGCGGCACGATCTGGCCGCGAATCTCGGTCATGACGCCCTGCGGTGGCGGCCCGACCCGGTTCATGGCCGCCTGCACCTGACGGGCGACGGAGCCGAGGTCTTCGCCATGAATGTTGGCGGCGATCGTGACCTGTCGACGCATGTTGTAGCGGTCGAACTGCCCGGGCATCGTGCCGGGCTCGAGGGTCGCGACATCGCGCACCAGAACCTGACCGTCCTCCGAATGGCCGACCGGGAGGCGGGCCAGGTCGTCGGCCGACTTGAGCGTCTGCACCAGCTCGTCGGGGGTCCGTAGCACCTGCCGGGGCACTTCGACCTGCACCTGATAGGCGATGCCCGACTTAGGGTCGGCCCAATAGTTGGGCATCACGAACCGGCTCGACGACGTGGCCATCGTCAGGGCCCGCGACACGTCGCCCTGGGTGAGCCCCGAGAGACCGGCCTTCTCACGGTCGATCTCCACACGGATTGTGGGGTAGTCGAGCGATTGCCCGAACTGGAGATCACGGAGCGCGGGAATCGAGGCCAGCTCGGCGCGGATCGCCTCGGCATGCTTGCGGCTGTCGGCCAGGTTCGGCCCGCTGACCGCGATCTCGATCGGCGTCGGTGACCCGAAGCTCATCACCTCGTTGACGATGTCGGAGGGCTCGAAGGAGACCCGCAGCTCCGGGAGCTTCTCCGCCACTTTCGCCCGAAGCCGCTCCTTCAGGGCCTCGACGCCGATCCCGGCACGCGAGTGCAGATCCACGTAGAGAATCGCCTCCTCGGGCCCCCGGGACCATTGGTAGACCGCGTTCACGGGGAAGTTCGAATGAATCATGCCTACGTAGCCGAGCGTGAGGGCGACGTTGTCAGCGCCGACCTCCTGCTTCACGAGGTCGATCACGTCGAGGGCGTACCGCTCCGTGCGGGCGATCTGGGTACCGTCGGGCGCACGGATCCGCAGCCGAAACTGCCCCGCATCCACGAGTGGAAAAATCTCCCGGCCCAGCCGGGGACCGAACCACAGAGTTGCCCCGACGGCCGCCGCCGCATAGGCCCCTACGACCAGCCACCGCACCGCCAGGAGCTTCGAGATGAGCCACGCATAGCCCCGGCGGAGCCGGCCGAATAGGGCGCCTTCTTCGTCACCGTGATGGATGTGCCGTAGGAGCCAAACGCTCACCACCGGCACGAACGTGCTCGACAGGATGTAGGAACCGATCATCGCGAAGCCCACAGCGAGGGCCAGAGGCGCGAAGAGCCGCTGGGCGGCGCCCTGCATGAAGAAAGTAGGGATGAATACCGCCAGGATGCAGAGCATCGCCAGCAGCCGCGGCACGGCCGTCTGCAGGTTGCCGAGCCGCACGGCCAGCGGCACGCTGTCGGTGCGGGCCATCCAGGCGTGGATGTTCTCCACCTCGACGGTGGCCTCGTCCACGAGAATGCCGATGGCGAGGGCCAGACCGCCGAGTGTCATGACGTTGATCGTCTCCCCCGTCAGCCAGAGGGCCAGGATTGAAAAGCACAGGGCCAGCGGAATGTTGAGCACCACGACGATCGCGCTCCGCCAGTCGCGCAAAAAGAAGAGCACCGCCATACCGACGAGCACCGCCCCGAGGGCGCCCTCCACGACTACCGATTCCACTGCCCGCGTCACGTAGGGCGACTGGTCAAACTCGAAGCTCACGTTGATGTCGGGCGGCAGGACCCGCTGCATCTCGGGGATCGCCCGCTTGATGTTGGAGATGACACTCATCGTGGAAGCGTCGGCCCGCTTTGTCGCGAGGATATAGACGGCCCGCCGCCCGTTGGCGAGCGCATAGCCGGCCGGCGCGTCGGCGGCGTCGGTGACGGTGCCGACATCCCGGACGTACACAGGCGACTCACCCGTGCGGATCGGGATCGTGAGGAGGGCCTGCGGGTCGCGGACGACCGAGTTGGTGGAGACGATCGGGTAGCTGTCACCGACCAGCAGGTTGCCGGAGGGGCTGATGGTATTGCCCTGAGCGATGGCTTTGACGATCTCGTCCGGCGACATGCCGTAGGCCTGTAGCCGCCGCGGGTCGACCGTGATCACGATCGTGCGGGCGCTGCCGCCGAAGGGCGGCGGCGCGGAGACGCCCGGCAGCGCGGCGAACATCGGCCGCACTCGAAACAGCGCGATGTCCTGGATCTCCGCGATCGAGCGGGTCTCGCTCGAGAGCACGAGATAGCCCACAGGCACGCTGCCCGTGTCGAACCGCATCACGAACGGGGAGACGGTACCCGGCGGCATGAAGGCCTGCGAGCGGTTGACGTAGTTGATCGTCTCCGCCATCGCCTGGGGCATGTTCGTGCCCGGATGGAAATGGAGCTTCATCAGGGCAGTGCCCTGCACGTTCCGCGACTCCACATGATGGATGCCGCTGATGTAGAGGAAGTGATATTCGTAGTAGTTGGTGAGGAAGCCCTCCATCTGCGCCGGATCCATGCCGCCGTAGGGCTGGCAGACATAGATCACGGGCAGGTCGAGGCTCGGAAAGATGTCCACCTCCATGCCCCGCGGCAGACCGGCGGAATACGGAAGACCGAGTTGCTCGCAAACCGATCGGCCCACGGCCAGAAAGCTGCCGAGGGCGATCGCCAGAACCACAACCATCACGGTCAGCGGCCGTCGCAGGGCGGTGGTGATGATGAATTGCATGCGGCAGAAAAAAGCCGATGAACCGACACGAACGGAGGCACTCAGGCCTACCCAGCCTCGCGGAATTGCCTGAACTACGCGTTCGTGTCGCGAAGAGGAAAATTCCTTACAACCAACGCAGTTTACCGCCGATTTACACAGGGTGGAGCGCCGATTTCATGCCCTCACGAAGAGGTCGTGGCCCATTCGCTCCCCTGGGGACGGTTGATCGATGGGCAAAGTGGCTCGCTTCATGGTGCTGATCGTCGCGACCTGCGGAGTCGCTGGAACCGCAGGCTGCGCGAGCACACGCCACGTTGCGGCGGCAACGCGGCCGGCTCCCCCCTCGGCCCGCGCTCCCTCGCCGCCGATTCAACTCGTCTCGCACGAGGAGTTACTCCCGGAAACACCGGCCGCAGCCGAGTCGGACTCCGCTGCTTTGACACTTCCGGCACCAAACGATCCCGAACCCGTGTCGGCAGAGCCTGCCGTCACTGACACGCTCCTGCCGGTCCGCGATGTGACGATGGCGAACATTCTCGCCTCAGTGGCAGGCCGCAACCCGGAGGTCGGCTTCGCCAATCAGCGTTATGCCGAGGCCTACGCGAAGCTGATTGCGGCCCGGGCCCTCTGGCTGCCGTCGATCAACGCCGGCCTCGGCTGGAACAACCATGCCGGCCCCTTGCAGGCCTCCAACGGCAGTGTGAGCGAGGCCAGTCGCAGTTCGCTCACATCGGGCCTCGGCGTGCAAACGATCGGTGCCGGCTCGCCGGTCGTCCCCGGTCTGTTTGCCAACTTCCATTCCGCTGAGGCCATCTTCCAGCCACGAATCGCCAACCAAGCTGCCGCCGCCCGTGACGCCGCGGTGCGCACCACGATCAACGACCTGTTGCTCGAGACAGCTCTGGCCTACCTGGAACTCTTGCGGGCCCACCAATCACGGGCCATTGCCATCGACATTCGGGACCATGCCGAACAACTCGCGACGGCAACCGCCGACTTCGCCCGTAGCGGTGCAGGCAACGAGGCGGATGCCGACCGGGCGGCGACCGAGTTCTCGATCAGGCAGAACGAGGTCGTGCAGGCTGACGAAGACATTCAGGTGGCATCGGCGCGGGTCGTCGAGCTCCTCAACGACGATCCTCGGTTCGTGCTGGCGCCGCTCGAGCCGGCCATCGCCCCCGTGGAACTCGTGCCCCTCGAAACGCCTCTTCAGGAACTGCTGCCGACAGGGCTCCGGCGGCGACCCGAGCTTGCCGAAGCCAGGCACCTCGTAGGAGAAGCCGTTCAACGCATGAAGATGGAGAAATTTTCACCCTGGCTGCCGAACGTCTTGATGGGCACCAGCTACGCGGCTTTCGGCGGAGGCGAGGGGAGTCAGATCGACAATACTGCCGGCCGCTTTGATCTCGATGCCATCACCTACTGGCAGGTTCGGGGCCTGGGCGTCGGTGAGTACGCTGCGCG
Organism: uncultured Chitinophagaceae bacterium; assembly: GCA_964581215.1. GTDB lineage: Bacteria > Planctomycetota > Planctomycetia > Pirellulales > UBA1268 > CACORA01. The sequence continues at coordinate 15,258 of CAZONY010000010.1, forward strand.
ACGCGAGGCTCAATCGCAATACGATCAGAACCGCATGCAGCAGATACGGGTGATGAACCGCGTGAGCCGTGAGATCGTCGAGGCCCACGCGCAGGTACTGGCGCGGCACCGCCAGATCGCGATCGCCGAGCAGGCCGTCCAGCGAGCCACTCATTCCTTCGAGCGAAACTGGTTGCGCGTGCGCGACCTCGAGGGTCTGCCAATCGAGACACTCCAATCAATCCAGGCCTTGGATCAGGCGCGGCGGGAGTATCTTCGAGCTCTCATCGACTACAACGCCGCCCAGTTTCAGCTGCAGCGCGCTCTTGGCTGGCCAATCGATCTTGGAGCCGCTCCAAAGTCGGGCGTTGCGGTTCAGGATCGTCGTAAAATCGATGGTGCGGGGGATTCTTGAGCCTCACGCCCCCTGCCCTCTCGCCCACGGTGTTCGTGTGACGTCTCTTCTGTAAATCACCGGCATGGGCCTGCCGCCCCCGATCGCAAGGCTGCCGGCGGGTGGATTGTGGGAGTGCCGTGAACCGTACTATCCTCCGTTCCTACGCCGTGATGCCGTGCAGGAGCCGAGACGATGCCGGATCGACGTGTTTTTTTTCGCACCGCCTCGCTCGGCCTTGCGGCGGGGGTCGGCAGTCTCACACTCGCCGCCGATGCCGCGCCGACCGAGGCAAGCGGCACCCCCGATGACGTCCCGGCCCCGGAGCGTCTCGCGATCCCGCCCGCGGAACCGCCGCAGCGGTTCCGCCCGACGGAAGACAACATTCTCGGCCCCTACTACCGTCCGGTCGCCCCGTTTCGGGGCAAGATCACGCCACCGCTCGAGCCGGGCGAGGTGCTCGTGGTCCGCGGCCGCGTCTGGGGCTTTGACTCGAAGAAGCCGCTCGCCGGCGCGACGCTCGATATCTGGCAGGCGAACGCGGCAGGACGTTACGACAACGACGATCCTCGCACACCACCGAGGAAGGGCGTGTTTCACAATCGGGCGCGGCTGGTCACCGACGACACTGGCTACTACGAGTTCGAGACGATCAAGCCCGGTCGCTACAAGATCGGGCCGACCCAGTGGCGGCCGGCCCACATCCATTACATGGTCTCCATGCCGGGCTATACGACGCTCGTCACGCAGCTCTACTTCGAGGGCGACCCGGAGAACGAGAGGGATTCGTTCATCAAGCCCTCGCTGATCATCGCGCCGGAGACCGTCACGGCAGGGCGGGGACGGTTCCTGCTCGGCACGTTCGACATCGTGCTTGCGAGAAAGTAGCGGGATGACCACTGGGTCAGTCGCGCAGGCTCATGGCCTTACACCCGGTCCGTGGCCCATCCGCAGAAGATTCTGACACACCTCTGACGTTCTTCCTCGCGAGAAGCGGTTCGCCGGGCTTGGCATAGCCGAACTGCGTCGGCTTCGGACCGTGACGGACGAGCGAAAGAAGATCGTCTCCAGGCTGTACTGCGAAGAAGGCCGGGGAATCCGGCGGCGAAAGCCACGTCGGAGGCAGATCGTCCAGATCCGCGAGGCATGAACGCCGACCGGGGACGATGTCGTTCGGGTCTTGGCGCAGGTGACGTTGCAGCCCCGGAGGCCGCAAGCAATCCCGCGAGGCAACGGCCCGGAATTCATCTCGCGGAGTTTGGATCGGTGGGCTTACTTCAATGGCGTGACGCTTGACTTCAACACACCGGGAAAGCCCACAGATAACGCAGTGGTCGAGTCATTCAACGGCAGGCTCGCGACGAATGTCTGAACCAGTATTGGTTCTTGTCGCTCGACGAAGCACGAGCTGCAATAGAAGCGGGGAGGGAGGACGAGAAGCGTGTCCGTCCGCATGGTGCTCTGGGCAACCGGATGCCGTCGGAAATCGCACGGCCGGTAGCTGGGCCTCGCGTTGGGGGCAAAAGACCGCTCCCGTTCGGCCAAACCGCTCCAGCATCGATCACGAGTCGACCAGCACCGGTGCTGTTTTCCGGCAACCACCGGGGCGACTAAGGACCCTTACGGTGACCGGATCGCGGCGGAGGCGCGGGCCGCGGACCTGAGAGCCGATCGAGTACGGTGCGGGTGATGGTCTCGACGAACCAGTTGCGGTTCTGCAGTCCCACGACCCAGTCGGTGCCGCCAACCACGAACACGGTGCCGTCGCCAGGGCCGACGCCACGGTCATGGCTGGCGATCATGCCGGCCCCAAATTTGGGATGGCGCACGCCCTCGTGCTCCTCGAGATGAGGCATCGCGATGCCGTCCCCCTTGATCTCAGGCGTGGACACCGAATTCATCTGGTTGGCCATGGTGGCATTGAAGTGGTCCTCTTCATGCATCAGCGCCGGGGCCATCGCCACGATCGAAAGATTGGCCGGGGCGCCATCCTTGCCGGTGGGATAGGGAAGGCCGTCGCGCATGGTGAAGTCGCAGCCATCGACCTCATAGGCGGCCACGCAGTCGGGCCGGCCACCGATCACATCGCCGTAGTAGAGGTCGCTGCCCTTCAGGCTCCAGTGCCAGGGGCGATAGACCGTGAAGCCGCCACTGGCCCGCGGGGCCGCACCGCCGAACATGGCATGGATGGCGGCGGTGCCCGTGAGCCCGAAGGTTTTGGCCAGAGGCCAGCCCACCTGGGGCAGGTCCCAGGCATTGCTGAGCAACCGTTCCTGATCGGTGCCCAGCACGGGGTCGGTGGATTCGTCCTTGTGATTGACGAAGGTGGTGCCGCCATCCTCGTAGCGCACCTGCCAGATGTTGTTCCCCGCGAAACGGGCGTGGTTCCCACCGGCCTTGAGCTGGTTCTCGATCGCCTCGCGCATGGGCCAGCTGCTGTACTCGTCGTGGCCCACCACCACCGAGAGGCGGTAGGATTCGAGCACCTTTGGATCGGCGTGCAGGTCGTGCTGCGTGAAATAGTCGAGTGCGATGCCATTGGCTTCAGCCCACTCGATGAACAACTTGCCGTACAGCGCCCAGCTGGCATCGCCGTAGTCGCGGGCAAAGCCGAAGTGATGGGCATAGGGGTGTGACGGCAACACCGGATGGGCAAACGGTTTGAGCTCCTCCCGCGACACGGCCCGGGGCGCGCCGGCGGGCAGTTTCACGAGCCCGCGACTCCACGGCCGCAGGAGCGAGGTGCGCGGGTTGGGTTTCTTGAACCGGGGGGACCCGCCTTCGCCGTGGTAGCTGTTGCCGCCGCCCCAGTCGTTGTAGGCGTTCATCGTGCACGTCGAGACGACGAAGGCGACTCGGCTCTGCGGCTCCGCTTCGGGTGGATTGATGACGACGAAGTGCTCGCGCTCAAAAACGGCGTCATCATCGTCGCGTACCCGCACCACGACGACGTAGAAACCGCTGCGCCAGGTTTCGGGCACCTGCAGCTGAAAGGCGATCGGCCAGCGGCAGCCCACCACATGGGCGTTGGCGGGCGTGGGCACCGCTTTGGCCGCAATGCCGCTGCGCTCAAACACCAGTTCCGGCTTCGGCCCGTCGCGTGTGATCTCGAGTTCAAAGCTGGGCCGCGTGCTGTGCACGTGGAAGTCGATCGTTTCGCCGGCCCGGTAGCTGGAGCGAGGCGTGTAGGTCCAGATCTCGGCCACCGCCGGATCGTTCAGCGGTTTCTCATAGGGCCAGTCGTGGCGGCTGTCGCTGTGGGCCGCGGGACCGGGCCCCGGGATCACCCTTGGCTGATTGAGGATCGAAGCGGTGTCGTTGAAGGGGGTGTTGCTCATGGGACGGCGAACGTCGAGGTCGGGATGAATGCCCTCCACAGGAGGGCGGAGGATAGCCCGGTCAATGACACGTTCACAAGCGTTTTCCGGGCGCTGGGCGATTCGTCATCCGTGGCACCGGGCCATCCGTCAGGTGGTCGGGTACTGCGCTGTCGGGGTGATCGTGCCCTTCACACCCAGCTGATACGCCCGGGCCACCAGCGCGTTGTACTCGGCCTCGTCCTCGGAGGGGAACTGATCGCGGGTCAGGATGGTTCCCGAGGTCCCGGTCGGGTCGCTGATGATCGCCCAGCTGTAGTCCGGGGCGTAGTCGAGGATCCAGTAGTTGCCCGGCTCGTCGGTGGACGGCGCGCCGGAGAAGTTCACGCTGAGGCGAGTGTTGACGGCGTTGACCGGAACCGCGGATCCGGTGATCTTCCACTCCGGTCCGTCGGGTCCGAAGGTGCCGGAGTTCTCCACCGTGATGTCGATCAAGACAGAGGTACCGCCTGGCAGTTCTTCGTAGTTGGGCGTGTATTTCATCGTGGTGTTCACCAGCCCGATGGAGGAGCCCTGCTTCACGCTGCCCTGTTCGTACCACGTGCCTGCGAACTGATTGACGTCAACCAGCGGCGGCGCGGGCAGCGTGTTGGCCCCCGCCCCACCCAATACGAGCGGCTGGTTTTGGACGTACGTGCCGTCGTTGGGGTTGCCATAGATGCCGTAGAACGGATCACCGGGCCCGTAGAGCCCCGAGTAGAAGTCGTTGATCCAGCCGGTGGCGAACGTGATCACGGCGGCGAGGGTGCCGCCGGCGTCGAGCTGGACACCGACGAACTGGTCAGGATGCAGGAGCGCGAGCTGCTCGGTGGTGTTTCCCCAGTTGTTCGCAGCCTGCGGCGGTGAGGCGATCTGGTAGAGCGGGATGCCCAAGGAATCGATCTTGGCGAGCGACGCGGCAAACTGGTTCGGGGCGGCGACCCCATCGACCATCACCACGCCCAGCAGGTTTGCGGCAGCGCCGTTATCGACGGTGCGGGCGGCCACCTCGGCGGCGAACCCGCCGCCCGTGCGCTGGCCGGCGAGCAGGAACTTCTCAGGCAGTACGCCCTGATAGCCGGCGGCGTTCGCGCTGATGGAAAGCGCCCCGCGATCGCCGAGCATCATGTCGGCGACCGCCTCATGCATGGCTGCAGCGCCCAGGAAGCACCCGGGCTGGGTCGGGATCTCGAACGAACTGATGGCGGGGGCGACGACGATGCTGTTGGTCTGCCCCGCGATCTGGGTGGCCAGCGCCGCGAAGGCCGCCGCGTCGCGGAGTTCACCCTGCTGGAGCCAGACGACGCCGTTGGCCGAGACTTGACCGTCGGCCTGGGTCGGGAAGTACCAGTCGGCCGACGTCACGAATCCCCGGGGGCTCATCGGAATGGCCAGCGAGGAGGCGCCAATTTTCACACCGGTCACGCCGTTGCTTTGCGGCGGCGCAAGGGCGCCTGAGAGGCCGTTGAGGCCGCTGTTGACCGCGGGCCCCGGCTCGAACCCGGACGGCCCGCCCAGGGCGGCCAGTTCCGCATCGAGCCTCCACTCCGCCACCGACCACGTGTTGGCCAGCGGACTGGGGAGCGGGGTCGCCGCGGCGGCGCCCAGCAGGATCGGGTGATTCGCCGCGGCATAGAAGCCGAATGGAGCATCATCCGGCGCC
>CAZONY010000011.1:0-20422 GCA_964581215.1 uncultured Chitinophagaceae bacterium
GGTTGCGTCTGTCCCCCGGATGGGAGTTGAGCGATACGTTTGCCGGGGGGGTGCGCGCTGCCTTTGCTGGTGCGGGGGAGGAGGCGCTCGCGGGGGAACTGCGCCGCATGGTTGTGGAGGGCTTGCGCGTGAGCGGATTCCACATCCAGCAGCGGCGTTTGGAGGAGATCTTTGTGGACGTGCTCCGCTCCGGAAAACAACAGCAGCAAGCGGACGGCGCGCATTAAGGAGGGAAGTGTGTATGTCTGAAAGTACCTTGTCGGCAATGACCTCTGCAGCAGAAACTCCGAAGGTGGAACGCACCGATTTTCCGGAGTGGGTGCCGCCGATGCTGGTGAAGGAATTGCGTCAGGGCCTGCGCGATATTCACGATACCACCGGCCTGACGACCGTCTTCGACAACCATGATGAGTAACAGGCGATGGAGCTTGCCGATCTGGTGGTGGTCATGAACCGCGGCCGGATCGAGCAGGCCCGTCCGCGGGGCCACCGGCAGCCGCGTGACCTCGATGCCGCCGCGCTCGAGGTGCTCCACGGGATCGAGCACGGCATGATGCTCGGTGGCGACGGTGATCAGGTGCCCCCCGGCCGAGCCACGGCGGGCCGCGGTGCCGAGGAGGGCGAGGTTGTCGCTCTCCGTCGCGCCGCTGGTGAAGACGATCTCCCGGGCCGTCGCTCCCACGGCGGCGGCGAACTCTTCCCGCGCGGCATCGACGGCGGCCCGGGCCTCGCGGCCCATCTCGTGGGTCGTGCTGCCGGCGTTGCCGTAGTGGTCGGTGAGCCACGGCAGCATCGCCTCCAGCACCCGCGGATCGAGCCGGGTCGTGGCATGATTATCGAGGTAGATCACTCAGACGAGTGTACCGTCGCGCACCGCGTCGAGCGTGATCTGGGACCAGGTCTCGAACCGTTCGCGGTCGGCCAGGAGCGAAGCCAGCGTCTCGAAGCCGCAGGCGACCAGTTCGCTCTCCCGCGACGCCACCTCCGGACGCTCCAGTTCGAGGACGTGCACGATCCCCAGGTGCACGCTCCCCACGGGATTCGAATCGTCGTTGATGAGCCCCACGCACCGGCTCGTCCAGCCGCCGCCGATGGCGATTTCCTCGGCGAGCTCCCGCCGCATGCCGGCCTCGTACGACGTGTCGTCGCCATGCTCGCCGTCGGTGCTGGAGATGTGGCCACCGATGCCGACCGATCGCTTCGCCCGCAGCCGGGCCTCGGCCTGGCCGCCCCCGCGGGTGTAGGCGAAGTAGGCCACGGCGCCGTCGGCGGCACGATGCGTGAGCAGGCAGTAGGGAATCAGCTGCTTGAACGACGGATCCTCTTCGACGCTCGCCCGCGGCCGCCACGAGGTATGACGCGGGTCGAGGAGCAGCGGAAGGTAGGCGGCGGCATCGCCGCAGAAGCCCTGGAACGCGCCGGCCTTCTCGAACAGCGCCCGCGGCACCACGAGCACGTCTTCCTGGGGGATCGGTTTCATCTCACGCTCCTATTCGATCAGCATCGCGTCGCCGTAGCTCAAAAACCGGTACCGCTCGCGGATCGCCTCCGCGTAGGCTCCGCGGATGGTGTCCCGCGAGGCGAACGCGCTGACGAGCACGAGCAGCGTTGTCCGCGGCATGTGGAAATTCGTCAACAGGCAGTCCACGGCACGAAAGGAAAACCCCGGTCTGATGAACAGGTCGGTCGGCCCCCGCCATGCCGAGAGCCGACCCGACGGAGACCGGGACGCCGCCGTCTCCAGCGTCCGCACGGCCGTGGTGCCGATGGCCACCACCCGCCCCCCGCGGGCCTTCGTGTCGTGGATCGCCGCCACCGTGGCAGCGGGGCACTCGCACCACTCGGTGTGCATGGGATGGTCGTCGAGCCGGGGCGTGGAGATGGGGCGAAACGTGTCGAGCCCCACGTGCAGCGTGACCCGGGCGAGGCCGATGCCGCGAGCCGTGAGGGCGGCCAGCAGGTCGGGCGTGAAGTGCAGGCCGGCGGTGGGGGCCGCGGCCGAACCGGCCTCGCGGGCGAACACCGTCTGATAGCGGTCGCGATCCCCCGCATGCTCCGCGCCGCCGCGGATGTAGCCCGGGAGGGGCACGCGGCCGACCCGTTCGAGGATCGTTGGGGCGGGGCCATCCTCCGCGGGCCGCACGAGCCAGGTGCCGCCGGGGCCGCGCGAAACGAGCTCCAGTGCCAGCGACTCCTTTCCCTGCCGATCGACGATCAGGATTCGCTCGCCGACGCCCGGCCGCCCCCGGGTGTGGGCGAGGATCCGCCAGGTGCCGTCGCCGGCGTCCTCCAGGAAGAGCCCTTCCCACCGTCCGCCCGTGGCGGCACGGCGGCCGACCAGCCGCGCCGGCACGACCCGCGTGTCGTTGACGACGACCAGGTCGCCCGGCCGAAGCAGGTCGGGCAGGTCGCGAACATGATGGTGCGCGAGGCTGCCGTCGGCCCGCCGGACGTGGAGCATCCGCGCCTCGGCCCGCTCCGCCAGCGGATGCTGGGCGATCAGGTCGTCGGGCAGGTCGTAGTCGTAGAGATCCGCATCGGCCATGATGCCTATCGTAGGCCCGCCGACGATCCCGTCCGATCGTCTTCCGGCGCCAGCCCGGGCCAGGCGACGGCCAGCTTCGAAAGCGGGGGCAGTTCCAGCGGCGTGCCGGGCACGAGCGACACCCGCGGATTGATCGCCCGGTTCCAAGCGAAGAGGGCCCGATACCACCGGCCGTCTCCGTACATCCGCTCGGCCAGCGACCACCACGAGTCGCCCGCGGCGGCGACGTGTCGCGTGACCTCGTGCCGCGGAACGGGCGGCGCGATCGACAGCTGGTGGGACGCCGCGACCACGCCCGCTTCGGCACCGGGATCAGGCGGCACGAAATCGTCTTTCACCGGGGGCCATGCCGCCGGTGGATCAGGCGTGCGGAACGATGCAGCCTGCGCGGGCGGGGGCTCCATCGGCAGGGCGTCATGCGCGACGAGCGGATCGAGCGGCAGCGGCTCGACCGAGTCGGCGACGGCGGACGCGGGCAACGGCTCATTCGTAGCGGACGCCAGCTGCACGTCGGAGCGATCCTCACCCGCGATGGACAGCGTCGGTGGCTCGCCGGACACGGGCGCGGTCACTGCCAGCTCGCCCTCGATGACGGGCACGGTGCCTGCTGGCGGGCGGGGTGACAGCAGTTTCATCGACAGGACGCCGACGAACGCACCGGCCAGCAGGCCGAGGATTGCCAGGAGGATGTGCTGTTCGCGTCCCATCGGTCGTCCACGCCGCCGTGTCACGGGCAGAAAAGGGGGGCGGGGATTCTGGGCAAAGAAGCCCCCCGACGCCAGACCGACTCGAACGGCCAAACGGGCCACATTCGCACGCTCGAGCGCATCCAGCCTCCGTGTATCGCCGGCTCGGGGGCGGCAAAAGTCGCGTCGCGGGCGAGGATACGCCCAATGCTCCGCGAGCGTTCGCCGACCCCCTCGCCTACCTTTCTCAGTTTGTCAGACCGTCGCTCCAGCGGAACGGAATGCGCTCTACAGCCCGCACCTCATGCACATTGGCAGACTGAAGCCTGCGGCACCTTCGCACCTTCGAACCGATTCCGCGAGGGGTTGCCCGTGTCCCGGAGCCGGCCTTGCTGGCCAGCGCAGCCAGGGATGGCGAAGCGCAGCCAGCAGGGAGTGAGCGAAGGCCTGGAGGGCCGGAGTGAACGTCCGGCGATGGGGCACGGGCAACCCCGAACCTCACAACCGACTCAAGCCCACGCCGCATGGGCTGGCCCTCACGATCCCGCACGGGCCGCCGCCCGCAGTTTCGCCGAACGGCTGCGCGGGTTTCTCAGGCGTTCCTCGTCGGAGGCCTCCACCGGCGACCTCGTGAGGCACTCCCACACCTGCACGCTCCGAAAGGCCTCCTTCACCAGCCGGTCTTCCAGCGAGTGGAACGAGATCACCGCACACCGGCCGCCCGGCACCAGCCGCGTGGGGATTCGCTCCAGCGCGATCTTCAGCGACTTGAGTTCCTGGTTGACCGCGATCCGCAAGGCCTGAAACGTGCGCGTGGCCGGATGAATCCGCGACGGAGTCGGGGATCGCGGGATCGCCGACACCACGAGCTTGGCGAACTCGCGGGCCGAACGGATCGGTGCCTTCTCGCGCACGGCCGCGATCCGCCTGGCGATTCGCCTGCTGTACCGCTCCTCGCCGTATTCGAAAAAAATGTCGGCGAGGCTCTCGGGCCGCATCCGGTTCACGATCCGCCAGGCGGGCTCCCCCTCGGTGGGATCAAACCGCAGGTCGAGCGGCCCGTCGGAGTCGAACGAGAATCCGCGGGAGTCGTCGGCGAGCTGATCGCTCGACAGGCCCACGTCGAGGAGCACGCCATCGACGCGGTCGATCGACAGGGCGTCGAGCACCTCGGGGATGTCGCAGAAGTTCGCCTGGGCGAACCGCACCGGCCGGCCGGCCAGCTCGCGGGAGGCCCGCTCGATCGCCTGCGGATCACGATCGATCGCCACGACGAGACCGTCCGGCCCGACCGCCTCCGCCAGCAGCCGCGTGTGGCCGCCGCCGCCGAGCGTGCCGTCCACGACCCGCATCCCCGGGGCGACGGCGAGAAACGCCATCACCTCGGCCGACAGCACGCTCTCGTGGACGCTCGACGTGGGATGCACGACCCCACTCTACCACGCCGCTTACTTGCCGCCGAACTTGTACGACGGATTGGCGACGTCGAAGTCGGCGTCGGTGAAGCCCTGGTTCACCTTCATGTTCATGTAGGTGTACTCCTCCATGAGCACCGGCTGCCCGCCGGCCTCGTGCGGCCAGTCGTAGGCCTCGTAGCGGATCGGCACCAGCAGTTCGTCGTCGATGAAGACCCGGGCCAGGTGGAACCGGAAGTTCCGCCGCGGCACCGGGTGCACCACCTGCACGCACGTGCAGATCCGCCCGTTGACCTTGGCGTTGGGGAAGAAATTCACCTCGCACTCGCCGAACTGCTTGTCGTGCTTGGCCACCTCGACGAGCCGCTTGGCAAGATTCTCCACACCGAATTCGGTGATCGGATAGCGGTTGCCGGTCATGGCCAGCATGCTCTGCGGCTTCAGGGACACGGTCCCCACCATCGCCCGCACGCCGCCGCCGGCATGGGCGAGCATGTTGCCTTCGTTCTTGCCATCGACGTAGATCACCTCCTGCCCCTTCACGTCGGCAGGACCGAGAAAGAAGAGGTACACGCTGAAGGGCTCGCGGCGCACCTTGGCGAACATGTACTGGTGCTCGTCGAGTTTGCCGTCGATCCGCTCCCGCTTCACCATCGTGCAGGAATAGTCCTTGATGTTCTTCTGGATCGAGTCGAGCCCCTTGGCCGCCAACTTGAGCGCCGGCTCGAGCGGATGCTCGCCGGCGGCGGCGGCGCCGGCGTCGCCGGCGTTCAGGTTCATGACGGTGCCGTCGCCGGCGGGAATCAGGCCCGGCCCCTGCGGGGCAGCGGTCGCGGGATCGCCGGCCGCGGGCGACTGGGCCCCGGCGGGGAGAGACAGCAGGATCGCGGGCAGCGTCGCGACCACCGCGTGGCGAACGACGAACAGGGTAGGCTTGCCGAACATCTCTCCCTCCATGACGGTGCCGGCAACGTTTCACGATCCCGACCGTGAAGCCTGCGGGCGGCGGGAGTCTAGCGGCCTGCCCGAGGGGCGACCATGCCGCTTTTCCCGCGATTGCGGCCAAAATAGCGGCGACTTGCCCCGGCCCGCCGGCGGAACGATGCTCGGCTTCCTGCCCGCGGTGCGCCGCGGGCGTCGCCGCACGTCGCCGAAACCAGTCGCCCCATGGCCCGCACCGATCGGATTTCCACCCCCGCGGGCATCGACGTGATTCGCATCGAGTCGATGCCGTTCGGTGAAAACACCTACGTCGTCCATCGCCCGCCGGCCCGCGCGTGCCTGGTCATCGACCCCGGATTCGAGCCGGCGGCCGTCGTCGAGGCCATCGAGACGGGGTCCCTCGACCCGGTCGCGATCCTCCTCACCCACGGCCACTCCGACCACATCGCCGGCAACGCCGCTCTCCGCAAGGTCTGGCCGGGACTGCCGATCATGATCGGCGCCGGCGATGCGGGGAAGCTGCAGGATTCCGTCGCCAATCTGTCGGCCCCCTTCGGCTTTCTCGTCACGAGCCCCCCGGCCGATCGGCTGCTGACGAACGGCGAGACGCTGGACGTGGCGGGATTCACCGTCGCCGTCCACGAGATTCCCGGCCATTCGGCGGGCCACGTCGTCTTCCACCTGGCCGGACCGCAGCCTGACATCGTGTTCGCCGGCGACGTGCTCTTCCATGAGGGAGTCGGCCGCACCGATTTTTCCGACGGCGATTTTGCCGCGCTGGCCGCAGGCATCACGGGCGTCCTCTACGCCCTGCCGGACGAAACGATCGTGTTTCCCGGCCACGGACCACAGACGACGGTGGGGCACGAGCGGCGACACAATCCCTTCGTCCCCGATCGGCGAGCAGGCCGATGACGCCCGCCGCCCCCCCGGCCGCCGCGGCCCGCGGCCCGCACGGTCCGCCGCGCGGATTGACCCCGCGGCATGCCGCCGTGGATGATGCCGGCATGCTCTCGCCGGCCGATCTCCCCGAGACCTCCGCTCCGACTGCTCCGGGGGTCTCCGGCCGGTCGCCGATCTGCCGGCTGGCCGGCCTGACGCTGGCGGGCCTGGCCCGACTGCTCTCGGGAGCGAGCGTTCGCTGGGTCGCCAGCCAGCCCGACACCTGCCAGCGGGTCTACTTCGCCAATCACACCAGCCACCTCGACGCGCTGGTGATCTGGGCGTCTCTCCCACCCTCGATCCGCGAGATCACCCGGCCGGTCGCCGCGAAGGACTACTGGTCGCGGGGCATCGTCCGCCGCTGGCTCGCCCGCGATGTCTTCGATGCGCTGCTCATCGATCGCACCGACATCAAGGTGCATCAGAGCCCCGTCGATCTGATGCTCCGCGAGATCGGCACGACGAAGTCGCTGATCGTGTTTCCCGAGGGGGGCCGCAGCGTCACGGGCGAGGTGGGCGAGTTCAAGAGCGGTCTCTACTATCTCGCCAAGAAGCGGCCTGACATCGAACTCGTGCCCGTGCACATCGACAACCTCAACCGGGTTCTGCCGCGCGGAGAGTTCCTCCCCGTGCCGCTCCTCTCGTGCATCAGTTTCGGGCCGCCCCTGTGGCTCGAGCAGGGCGAGCAGAAACTCGACTTTCTCGCCCGGGCCCGTCGGGCTGTGATGTCGCTCAAGGACTAGCGGGCATGAACGACCTGCGGACGATCGTGCTCGTCACCGGCGTCCTCGCGCTGCTCACGGCGGCGACGGGGGTCGGCCAGTTTCTCAAGCGTCACCCCGACCGGGGCCTCGACCCGGCCGCCGTCCGCACCTTCAACCTCCGGCTGCGCGGCTGGTGGATCCTGTGCACCGTGCTGGCGGCCGCCTTCTGGCTCGGCACCACGGCCACGGTCGTGCTCTTCGGGCTGGTGTCGTTCTGGGCGCTCCGCGAGTTCATCACGCTCACGCCCACCCGCAAGGGCGACCATCGGGCGCTGTTCTGGGTGTTCTTCCTGTTCACCCCTCTGCATTACGTCCTCGTCGCCCTCAACCGGTACGACATCTTCAGTGTCTTCCTGCCGGTCTACGCCACGCTCTTCGTGCTCGCCCGCGTGGCCGTGGCGGGAGACTACAAACGGTTTCTCGAACGAACCGCCAAGATCCAGGCCGGGCTCGTGGTCTGCGTCTACTGCCTGTCCTTCGCCGCCGCCCTCCTGCAAATTCCCGTCGAGGGTGCCGCGGCCGTGGGCCAGTATGTCTGGAGCCGCATGCTGGGCCGCCGGTTGGTGGCCGCGGCCGTGAGTTCGAACCGCACCTGGGAAGGGCTGCTCGGCAGCGCCGCCAGCACCGCGCTCCTGGCCGCCGTGCTGTGGTGGGCGGCGCCCCCCTATCAGCCTTGGCAGGCGGCGCTCGCGGGCCTCGTGATCGCCGTGATGGGCTTCGCCGGCGGAATGACCATGTCGGCCATCAAGCGGGATCGCGGCGTCAAGGATTACGGCACGCTCGTGGCCGGCCACGGCGGCGTGCTCGATCGCATCGACTCGATGTGCTTCGCGGCGCCGGTCTTCTACCACATGACGCTGCTGGTCACGCAGTAGTCCCGGCCGGCGGCCGCCCTACTGCCTCGCGTAGATCGACTTGCGTCCCGACGCGGTCACCGCCGCCGGGCCCTGTGGAACGTGCACCGGCACCACGGCCGCGTCCGGGCTCTGCCCGCGGGCCTGCGGCGCGGAGGCAGCCAGCGCCACCGCCGAGGGAGCAGGCACGGCCGCCACCACGGCCGGCGGTGCCGGGCAGCCCTGCTTCACCCACTCGAGCCAGACGTGCTGCATGCGGGCGAGGTCGCCCACGCCGTAATGGCGGCCGAGCGCGGCCGGCCAGTTTTCGGTGGCCAGGCCATCGCCCACGAAGGCAACGTATTTCCGCCGGCCACCCCGCTCGATCAGGTAGCGGGCCAGCGAATAGCCCTGGGAGTAGAGGGGCAGCACGTCGGCGGGATACTCCCGCATCGCGAACATGTCCGGGAAGGCGATGCCCCGTCCCGTGGTGAGAAACTCGACCAGCAGGCGGTGCTGGCGGGCCCGTTCCACCGGATGCTCGACGGTGGTGCAGGCCCCCTCGTCGGCCCACCGCGGCAGCGGACGCCGGAAGTGGGTGGCGAAGATGGTATGCGTGACCTCGTGTGGCAGCACGGAATCGAGAATCCGTTCCTCGCTGCCCTGGATCGTCATGGTCCAGTTGAAGACCTCCCCCTTGTCGAAGACGAAGCTCGTGGCGCCGCCGGCGCCGAGCTGCGGAGCCACCTGGGCGGTGATCGGGCAGGGACGGCTCCACCGTGGCAGGGGCTGGCCGAGCCATTCGACGGCGAGGTCGTTCCGATATTGTTCAGCCGCCTCGCCGATGCGACGGGCGAGCACGGGCGTGGGCGCCGTGACCACGAAGTTGGCCGTCCGATGATCGGCAGCCGCCGCGGCTGTACAGGCTCCCACCACGAGCGTGAGCGCCACCACGGCACCGCGCCACCGATCGACAATCCGTCCGTCCACCATGCCCGGTCACCTCCGTGTGCCAGCGTCGTTTTCGCCTTCGATCCAGCCGGGGAGGCGGCGATCCATCCGCCACCCCGAGCTCGCGCACGACACTTCGCCCCGGAACACCGTGCATGCAGGTGGCAATCACCTGAGAGCGGGCGGACGGTAGCCGCCGCCCGAACACGTGACCAGACCGCTTTCACTGCGGCTTCACGACGGTTTGACGCCCCACGGGGGCCGGCGCCAGCAGGACATCGGCAGGCGGGGCGAACTGGGTGACCGTGCTCTCGTCGCCGACGGCGGCACGGACGCGGCGGGGCGCCATCCGCGGCACCATGCCCGCGACCGCCGCCACCAGGATCACTCCGCCGGGCCAGGCGGGTTCGAGGAAGAGGAGCCAGAACACCCCGACCGCCGCGGCCGCCGGCGGCAGCCAGCGCGACAGCGCCTGTCGCCAGCGATCCGAACGCATCCGGGCGGCGATCCATGCGAGCCCCACCAGCCCCACCAGCAGCAGCGTGGCGAGAGCACGGCTCCACGCCGTGGGGTCGGGCCGTCGTCCCATGCGAACCGCCAGGCCGACGACGCGACCATCGACCATCGGGTCGTCGATCACCGCGTGGAGCACCACGTCGCCCTCGGCCATCGACGCCGGCATGCGCGCCGTTTCCGTGGCCAGCGGTGCCGCGCCACGACCGGCCATGAAGGCCTCCCTTCGCGCCCGGTCGATGCCGTCGGCCGTTTCGACGGCCCGCCGGTAATCCCCGACCAAGCGGCCGAAGGCGGCCCGTCGTTCCGCCACGAGGGTCTGCCCATCGACCAGCCGTGCCGGAGCCGCGATCCGCAGCATTTCGTCGCCCGGAGACCGCACGGTCCAGAGCATCCGCGCGCAGGGATAGCCGACGGGCGAGGGCACCGCGATCTCGAACGGCCGTCCCGAGCCTGGGGGGGCACCGGTTTCCCCCGCGAAGACGACCAGCAGCGACCGGGGCCAGGCCGTCTCCAGCAGCGGCAGCTCCCAGGTGCCGTCGTCGCGGGGCGTGACCGGCGCGGGCCGCCCATCTACCAGCGTCTCGAAGAGCCGCAGCCCGGCCGGCACGGCGAGCCGCAGTTTCGAATCGACCGCCACGACATCGAAACGCACGGTCCCCCAGCAACGGCCCCGCGGGTCGAGGGCGATCGAGATGTCGGCCAGTTCGACGCGGCGGACGCGCTGGTCCGGCGTTTCCTCTTCGGCCGCCACTCTTGCGACTTCCGCCGTCGCGGCAGGATCGACGAGCGGCCCGTCCTCTCCACGCTCGTAGTGCAGTGCCACCTCGCCGCCGAGCAGTTCGATCGATCCACGCATCCGCTGTGGGCTGGCGACGAGACCAGCAGGTTCCTCACCGATCGCCTCCACTTCACCGATCGCCTCCGCTGCACCGACCGCCTCGTCGAAGGAGCCCGTGAGGGCCATGCCGCGGCCATCGCGGCTGGTCCATGTCACCACCAAGGGCACGAGCCCCGCGGCATCGGCCCGGAGCACGGCAAAGCTGCCCCGGTTGGCGACCCGCCCCACCACCCGTGCCGCGACCTCCAGCCGGAAGCGACCGGCGCGGGGCCGCTGCACCACCAGCAGCACCCGGCCCGAAGCCGTCCGCTCCCAGTTCACATCCACGGGCTTGCGGCTGGCGGCCTCCGTCTCCAGGCCGCGTTCCTCCCACAGGCCGATGCGGTCGATCACGGCGGCGGCCGGCAGGTCGATCGCCGTCTTTACGAGAGGCGCATCGCCGGCATCGATGCGGGCGGACAGCTCCATCGCGATCTGGTCGGCGAAAAAGTCGATGGCCAGCCGCTGCGCCGCCCGTGGCTCGGGACGCCGTCGGCGCACCGTGAGGGTGCCTCCGGAAAGCCGTCGCGGGCGCGGCGCGAGGCCCTCGTTGGCCGTCCGCTCAGCGCCCTTGGCGATGTCCGACCGCCATGCCAGCGACTGGAGCGGCGAGTCCACGCCCCGCGGCGCGGCGACGGCGTTCTCGGGCAGCCGCACGTCGGCCACGAGATCGCCCGCGGGAACGAACTGGGTGAGCCGTGTGTCGGCCGCCGCCCCCTCGATCCAGGCCTCCGGCAGGCGGAAGACGCCGACCGGATCAGCCAGCGGCTTCCGCAGGGCGATCCGGGTGGTGAAGGCTCCCGGCTGCGGATCGCGCCGTTCGATCAGGTATCGATCGCCGCCGAGCGGCACCACGTCGCACGCATCGCCATCACCTGCCTCCAGCCGCCATGAACTGCCCGCATCGGCGGAGCCGGCGCCGGGCGCCACGCGGATGACGAACGACCGCACGATCTCGTTGGGCACGTCGATGGCGAACGCGGCGTTCACGCGGCAGCCGTCGAGGTCCCAGAAGAGGTCGTTCCGGCTCTCCGCCCTCGGCACGCTGGCGGTCAGCCGCAGCCGGGGATCGAGCGATCGCACGATCCGCACGGCCGCGGCCCGCGCGATGTCGAAGCGGCCCGCCACCCCCGATTCGGCCGGCAACGCCGGCAGGAAGGGACCACCGACGAGGGCCCGGTCGCAGGCGGCGGCCGTCGCGTCGTCGGCGAGGGTGAGCGTCGATCGCGGAGCCACCGGAATGGGTGCGGTCATCGTCTCGATCTCTCCGCGGCGCACGACGGCGGGCTCGAGCCGGCATTCGACGCGGTGCCGTCCGCCGTCGGCCAGCGGAACGCCCGGCGATCCTCCGACGTCCCGAAGCACCGCCGGCCGGCCGTCGATGCTGACGTCGATCACGCGCACGCCCGAGCCGCGATGATCGAGCGGCAGCACCGCGCCCGCGTCGGCATCGACGTCGATGACCAGCCGCCAGATCGGCGCCTGCGCGGGGCCGGTCGCCTCCCCAACGGTCACGGCGCAGGAAGTCACCCGCGGCTCGGCGGGCCGGGATTCGCTGCGGGCCAGGCGACGAAAGAGCGGCTCCGGCACGAGGGCCATCGGGTCGGCCGTGCCCGCGCCATCGACCGGCGTGATGAACACCTTCGAGACGCCGTCCGCCAACTCATCGGCCGCCGTGACGGTGGCGAAGTTCACGACCACGAAGCCGACCAAGGCAGCCCGCCCCAGCCACACGGGCCTCGTCCGCAACACGCCGCCGGCGACCGCCCCCCACCAGGCTGCCCGACAGGCACCATCGAAGGGCGGCGCCGCCCAGAGGGCGCCGATCGCGGCGAGCATCGCGATCAGGGAGGGCACCCAGCCAATCCCGGCCGGCGCGGCCGCCACCACCGCAAGCGACGCAGCCGCCACCACGATAGCCGCCGACCACACAAGGTCGCTCCGCACCAGCAGCAGGCCGCCGCCGTCGCGTCTGCTCACGACCGGAACCAGGCGAAACTCGCGGGAGCCACGGAGGGCGTCGGCGACGGGGCCCGCCCCCACGGAATCCGCCTCGCTGGCGGCGGCACGATCCGTGGAGGACGAGTCGAACGATCGCAGTCGGGCCGCGAAGAGACGTTCCGGCCAGTCGTCGGAGCGGGGCGTCGCGGCGACCATGCGATGGGTCGGCGATCCGCGGGCGATCTCGATGCCCGGTGCCAGCACGACCCGCACTTCACGATGCAGCACGGGCACGTCGATCGTGCCGCCGTGGATCTCCACGGTCCACCAGGGATGACGCGACAGCGCCGCCTCCGACACGGCCCGCACCATGAGGTCGATCGATCGGCGACCGGATGGCAGCTGAATGGCCACGTCACCTCCCCCGGTGCCCCGCGCCGCGACCGGCACCCGCCGCCCATCGACGAAGGCGCCCTGCATCCGCAGGCCCGCGGGAAGCGCGACGGCGACGGCCGCCCGACCCTGGTTTTCGATGGCGAAGCGGGTCTGGTATTCGGCCACGCCGGAGGCATGGCACCAGACCGTCGTCGCCTCGCTCACGGCCCAGGCTCGCGACTGATCCGGACCGCCGCCGGGCAGAAGTTCCGCGGCCGGTGCGGAATCGGCCGCACTGCCGCGGCCCGCGTCGAACGAGAATTCCGCCACCACGGCGAAGGCGTTCTCGGCCACGCCGTCGCGCGGCGGCAGTTCCGTGAGCCGGCGGTTGACGACCTGCGGGCGATACTGCCCCGCTTCGCGGATTTCGATCGTGCCGGTCTGCCGGGTGGCCCCATCGACCCAGGCCATCGGCACCGGCAACGCCCCGGAGAAGGGCACGGTGCAGGCGGCGCGAATGGTCACGGGATGGCGGGCTGGTGGCGACAGTTCGACCACCCACGAATCGGCGATCGATTCGCCCGGGCCATCTTCACCCCGTTCGGTCGTCTCGATCCGACGGGCGACGAGCGTTCCGGATGCCGGCGGCAGCAGCGACCATTCCAGGCGGTCGTCCATGACCGTGGAAAAGTGGACCACGATCGAATCGATCTCCGTGCGGTCGGGGCTGCACTCGAACGTGAACGACTCCACGAGCCGTCCATCCCGCGACGTGAGCCGCACCTGCGTCGAGACGTCGAGCGGAGGCCGGCGCCGGGCCAGCCGCAGCCCCTGTTCCACGGCGCGTCGACCGGCGGGAATCCGCATCCGCACTCCCCCCTCGTCCAGGAGCATCGCCAGCCGCGGATCCTCGACGGCGACCGGCTCCGGCTCCGTGGCGGTGTCGATCGTCATCTCCGCGCCGGTCTTCACCGCCAACACGGGGTCGCGTTCCGAGCCGTCGAAGCGGATCATGTCGATTTCGGAGGCCATGAAAGCCGTCCCCGGGGTGACGCCGCCGCGGTGTCCGGTGATCTGGAGCATCACGGGCTTGGCGGGGGTGACCGCGTTCGCGAAGGCCACCCGCAGCTCGCTCTCGTCTCCCGCGCGGACGATCCTCCACTCGGGCGCGTCGCCGATCGGGGCCACGGAGGCGGTCGCCAGCGGGGGCCGCACGGCGGCCGCCACCGTCTCGACCGTGTCGATGAACCATCCGCCGCCGAGACGTCCCACGAGTTCGAACGTCTCGCCCTGACGCACGCGGACCGCGCAGGTGGCACGGGCCAGCACGACGTCCGGCGACACGTCCACGACGGTGACCCGCTGCACGTCCACCTCCGCGACCCGGCCGGCCATCGACAACCGGATGCGGGCCTGCGGCCCCTGTTCCTCGATGCACAGCCGCGCGGGCTCGACGCCGCCGCCGGAATCGGCATCGAGGCCTGGCAGCGGCCAGTCCGCCGCTTCCTCGGCGGTGACGACGGCCGCCTGATCCAGCTGGAGGTCGGAAAAAACCTGCGTCGCATCCGCCTCGACGACGATTCCTCCGCCACCCCAGAGCTCATCGGCCACACGCAACAGTGGCACCGCCACGAGCCCGGCCGCGTCGAACGGCGTGACGCCCGCCACCTCGAACGCCTGGATGCGGCCCAGGCAGGCCGCCGGCACCCATACCGTCAACTCACGGCCGTCCGCCGACTCGACCCATCGCGGGTCCGGGGCGAGGGGCGACGTTCCGTGCAGCCGCACGGCCGTGACCACGGTGCGCGGATCCTTGCGAAGCGAAAATGTCGGCGGGACCGTGGCGTTCCCCGCCTCCACCGCCGCCCGCCAGGGAACGTCCGGCACGAGCAGCGTCCGGAGCCGAGCCTGCCGGCCGACGATGCCGATCGCCGTCCAGGAGGTGAGACGCGGAGCCACGGCCTCGTCGGCCGTCGTCGAGACGAGCCTGATCGCAAGCTGAGATCGGGGCCCTGTCTCGATGAGCCACGGCCGCGGGCGGCCGGGGCTGCCCTCTTCCATGGCGGCCGGCGTCACCACGGCCCCGCCGACTTCGGGCCGCATGCCCGCGGGAAGCTGGAGCCGGATGGTCGATGCCAGCGCGGGCACCAGCGGCATCGTGAACACCACCTGACCGTCGCCGCCGGGATCCTGCCCGCTCCGCCAGGAGCAGGTGTAGGTGCCCGGCTGGGCGGCGGCGATGGCCAGGCTGCCGTCAGCCCGTCCGAAAACGGGCACGTCACCGGTGCCGGCGGAGGTGTTCATTCGCGCCCGCACCACCGGAAGCCTTCCCAGCGGACGGAACGGCACGGCAGCGAACGTGCCGCGGGTGGTCCACGTCGCCGTGCCGAGCATCACGAGCCCGCCGCCCTCGGCGACGACCTCCGTGTCGTAGCGGACGATGTCCAACAGCGGTGTCGCCCCATCAAGCGGCCCATCGGCCCCGGCCCCATCGTCGAGGCGGGACACGGCCGCCTCGAACTCGCGCAACGACATCGGCACGTAGCGTTCCGTCCCCAGTTCGATCTCCCCGAGCCTTCCCGGGGGCACGTGCACCCGCACGAACCGGAGCGGCTCCTCGGCGTTCGCTGTCGCCACCGTCGCGACGACCGCGACCAGCAGCAAAGCCAGGCGGCGATGCATCGTCTTCATGACGCCGACCGTCCGGGAGTGGTCAGGTTCTCGTGCGGTCGCACCGCCGACGGGGTGATGATGATCGATGGCGACGCCGGTCCTCGGCCGTTCATGCCGGCCGGAAATACGGTCGTGGCGGCCGTCGCGCCGCCGGTGCCGAGCAGACCCCGGATCGCCGCCGCCAACGCCGCCAACGCCGCGCCGGGCGCGGCAGCCTGCAGCAGCAGGGGCGCCAGTTGCGGGCTCGCGGCGGCGACCGCCGTGAGGACGAGGCCGATGCCGACCGCGACCGGCACGGTGCGGGCCGTGGGCAGATAGACCAGCAGGAGGCCGACCGCCAGCACCGGCCCCGACGCGGCCAGCACCAGCAGCCAGGTCGTGGCCGTCCACACGACGTCGTTTCCCGGAGCGCCGACGCCGGAGAACAGTGCCCGGCTGCCGACAAACCCGGTTTCAAGCGCTGCGTCTTCATCGTCACCCGCCAGTTCCGCGTTGTCCCGCACCCATGCGACCAAGGCCGCGCGGGAAACGAATGGCCGCCTCTCGAGCCCGAGAGCCGTCCACTGCCAGCGCTGTTGGGCCGACCAGCGGAGCGGCGGCACGATGACGTGCTGATCGGAAGGCACGTCGAGCTCCCAATAAAACCGACCGCGCTGCGTGGCTTCGGCCAGGTCCGGCGGATCGATGGAAATCCGCTCGAGCCCGGCCAGCCGCAGCACCGCGGCGGTGTCATGAGAACGACCGATCCGCATCTCCAGGAGCACCCGGGAGCGGCCGCCCTCCGGGAGCGGCACGGTGAGCCGGCCGGCGACCGGCGCGGCGACGTCGATGCGACGGCCATCGACCCGCACCTCCAGCGTCGTGCCCGGCGCGGCGGCCGTCGCCGGCAGCGCGACCGCGATGCGATCGGCGGCCGTTCCGACGGCGAAGGTGGCGACATCTTCCCGCCGGTCGGAAAGGATGCGGGTTCGCATCCAGGCGGCCTCCACGAGCACCTCGGCCGCCGTGTCGCGCCGCCGGGCCGCCACCGCCAGCGGTGCCCGGTCCTGAAACCGGGCGGTCGTCCAGGATCGCGACGGTCCCGCGCCGGGCGCAGCGGCGTCCCGCTTCCAGTCCTCACCCCGCAGATCGACCGTGAAGGGCTCGATGCTCGCCACCTGGAGCGTCTGCCGCCCCACCGCGGCCGCGACAGGCACGGCGATGGGCAGATTCATGGGCACGGTCGTCTCGGGGGGCACCTCGGGAGTGGGCACGCGGTAGCTCACGATCACCTCCCCGGTGCCCAGCAGCGGGACGGGCAGCATGGCCCGCACGATGGACCAGCGACCGCTGTCCGTCGCTTGATCGAGTCCCAGGGTGGCGGCATCTGCCGCGGCGCGAGCCGAGACATCGTCCGCCGCCCCTTCGCTCGCGCGCGGCTCTCCTGACGAATCGCCTTCGTTCAGCGGCTCCGCCGATTCGACGACGGGGTTGAGGAGCTGCCCCCCCTGCCGGATCTCGAGCCCACCATCCCTGACCACGGTCGGCGGTACGCGCAGCTCCGCGAACTCCAGCGGGACGTGGGCCACGGTGAAGCGGACCGTCTCGGTCACGTACGTCACCGTCTCCTGGATGTCGATCTGGGTGCGGACCGCGGCATCGACCCGCCGGTCGAGAAACCGCCGCTGGGCTTGAAACTGCCCCTCACCGCCGTCGAGACGATAGACCAGCGCGAGCCTGTCCACGTCCGACCGCAGCGGCGCCGGGGCGACCATGCGGACGAGCCCGCGCAGTCCGCCGGCGTCCGGCACCAGTTCGATGTCGCTGGCGCTGGTGATCAACACGGACGCGGGGCCGACGAGGCTCGCCTCCGGCATGGGAAAGGCCCAGGCCACGCGGTCGGCCGAGCGGTCGATGGCGCGGCTGCAGCGGAAGTCGATCACGGCGTCGCCGGCGAGCCCCTGCTGGAAGGGAATCACCAGCCGTCCGTCGTCGAGCGCGACGGCGGAGGAATCGATCAGCCCCAGGGGGCCCACGTCGTCGAGTTCCCAGCCGGCGAGTTCCACCGCCAGCCGCGAGATGGCCGCTCCGCGGACGCTGACCCGCAGGCGACCATCGAGCGTGATTCGCGTGGCGCCCACCTCGTAGCGGTAATCCGGTTCGACGACCAGCCGGCTGCCTCGCGATCGCACCCGCATGGGAAGCGACGCCGGCTGCGAATCGTAGGCGAACGCGGCGACGAACCCGGGCCGGCGGGCGGATGCCGGGGCATCGATGCGACGATTGCCGCCGGCATCGGCCCACTCCAGTTGCCAATCGCCATCCACGATGAGGCTGACGCGGCCGCGTTGCCGCCATGCGGGCACGCCCGCCACGGCGAAGCCGAGCGGATCGAACGGGGCCTTGCCGGCGGCATCGACGGTGCCTTCGCACTGCATCTCCACGATCGCGACGCCGGCGGAGTCGCGTTCGATCCGCACCACCGCGACGGGCGATTCGGCGGTGCCTGTCCGTTCGATCAGGGCCGCCGGCTGCCGGATGCCGCGCAGGGACGTCCGCGCCGGCAGCGTGATCCGCACGCTGGACACGTCCGGCGGCAGTCCGTCGAGCCGCAGCGTGGCCTCGATGGCGGCCGACTTGCCGTCGACCCGCACGACGCTCTCGACGGTCGCCTCCGGAACGGCGTTGATCGGCTGCGCGCCGGCGCGACGGTCAGCGACCCGCACGTGCAGCGGCCCGGCGGCTCCGACGATCGTCACGAGACTGCCGGCGGGCTGTTCCGCGGCCGAGGCTTCGTCCGCGCCGGCGGCACGATCCGACTCGAGGGGCGCGACGAGCGGCGGCAGGGACGGAGGACGCACCGTGACCTCCGGCGCGATCCGCGGGGTGCGGAGCTCCACGCGCGACGCCGTCGCCGGCGGCACCACGACGCTCAGCACGTCCGAGCCGAGCGACGATTCCACGGCGACGGCGCCCTCGAGGGTGACGGTATGCCGCGCTCCGCCCGCCTCGGGCACCGCGTTGAACCAGAGCCGGGCCACGGCTTCGCCGGCGTCGCCGGCCGTCGTGAAGAACATGTCGCCCGGACCGTCGTGAACCGGCGGACCGGCGACGAGGAATCCCTGCAGATCGATCGGCACGCTCACCCATCCCGAGCGCACCTGCCGCACGGAAAGCTTCAGGCTGGCCGCACACGACCGCGCCACCACGGCATCCGTGGTCGGCACGGGCAGCGTCGCGGAGAGCGTGACGGTTTCCAGCACCACGCCGGGCGGCTCAGGCTGGCCGGGCAGGCCGTCCTTGAGCCGCATCAGGTCGATGAAGTCGCGATAGCGGAAGCCGGGCACGGGCACGAGCCTGCCGGCGTCGTCCTGCAGGTAATAAAGGTCGGGCGACTCGCGCTCCACGGTGCCGCCCGCCGCCGGGCCCGGCGGCGGAGGGGGCTGGGCCTTCCCGTCGGCCATGATCGCAATGGCCAGCAAGGCAGCCGCCACCAGGGGCCGAAGCGGCCGGAATTCGCGCAGGTTCAACCCAGGGAGCGGCATTGCCGACTTTGCCGGTCAGAGAAGATACGAAAGCCTTGTCTCGTGCTGCCTGAAGCCTAGCACGCGCCGGCCGGGGAGGCGATTTTTCGCGGCCGCACGACTGCTCTAACCGTCACGAACCGATGCCGGGGCCGAGCAGGCCGCGGAGGCTGCGAAACAATCCCTCCGACGCGGCGGCGATGAAGGCCGGACGGTCGAGCGAAACACCCTCTGCGGCATCGCCGGCGAATCTCCCGATCTCCGCTCCCGCCTCGGCGGCGATCAGCAGCCCCGCGGCCACGTCCCAGGCCGCGATCCGGCGCACCCAAAACGCATCCAACCGGCCGCAGGCGATGTAGGCGAGATTGAGCGCGGTCGATCCGGTGCGGCGGACGGCGTGCACATGGGGTACCACCGCCAGAAAATCGGCGACCGCCTGGGCATCGGCCGTGACGTGCGGAGGGAAGCCGACGGCCACGAGGGCCGCCGCAGGGTCGGATTCCCCGCTCACCCTGATCGGCACCCCGTTGCATCGCGCGCCTTCCCCGCGCTTCGCCGCGAAGCATTCGTCGTGCACGGGGTCGTAGATCGCCCCGACGAGCAGTTCGTCATCCACCGCAAGCCCCACCGACACGCAGTAGGCAGGAAACCCGTGCACGTAGTTGCTCGTGCCATCGAGGGGATCGACGATCCACCGCGGTCGCCCGACGGCCTGCTTTGCGATGTGCCCCGCGACCGACTCCTCGCCGACGAAGGTGTGGTGAGGAAACGCCTCCAGCAGGATCCGCCGGATCTCCACCTGCGAGGCGACGTCGGCCTCCGTCACCAGATCGCGCGGTCCCTTCGCAGAGGCCGTGAACCGCCCCCGCCACGCCCGCAGCACGTCTCCGCCGGCCCGCGCCGCCGATACGCAGACCTCGAGCGGGTCGGTGGCGAACGTCGACCACTCGAGACGGCGTGCCGGAGAGGGTGTGGATTCAGCCATCGTGATCTCAGTGTAGCCGCCGCCCCGACAGTTCCCGGATCGGGCCCCCGCGGCGCCCGATCCTCTCGCGATACACTGTGTGGTGGCCCGCTTCCGCCCACCCTGATGCCGACCATGCCGACGCCAGCCCCCCACCGCCGCATCGCCATCGCGGCCGATGCACCGACGACGCTCTCGCTCCCGGCAGCCACGCTCGATCTCGACCTCCCCCGCGACGGCATCCGCTGCGGCGACGATCGGCTGCTGGGCCTCGACCTGCGGTCGCCCTGCGGCGCCCGCGACCACTGGATTCGTGGCCGCGACGTGATCGCGGTCTACGAGCCGACCGACCCCCGGGATCTGCGTGCCACCGCGCTGTGGCGTCCCCGGCCGGCAGGCGCGGCAGCCGCGTGGGAAGTGATCGTCTCGGCCACGACCGGTCGTGAACGGAGCGATGCCAGCCTGGCCGTCATCAGCGACGTGGCCGCGGCGGAC
>CAZONY010000012.1:0-4373 GCA_964581215.1 uncultured Chitinophagaceae bacterium
TCAAGCTGGGCGGCTACGGCATCCTGCGGATCTGCTACCCGATCTGTCCAGGCGGCGGTCTCACGCTCGCCTGGCTGGTCTGCGGGCTGGGCGTCGTGTCGATGCTCTACGGGGCGTTCGCGGCGCTGGCGCAGAAGGACTTCAAGCGGATGGTCGCCTACAGTTCCGTCAGCCACATGGGCTACGTGATGCTCGGCCTGGGGGTTTGGAGCGCGGTCGCCGGCCAGGGGTATCGCTGGGAGCCTTGGGCCCAGGGGGTCAACGGCGCCATGTTCCAGATGCTGGCCCACGGTTTCTCCTCCGCCGGCATGTTCTTCATGGTGGGCGTGCTTTACGACCGGGTGCATCATCGCAACCTCGACGAGTTCGGCGGCATCTTCAACCGCATGCCGGTCTACGCCGGCCTCGCCGTGGCCGTGTTCTTCGCCGGTCTCGGGCTGCCGGGCCTCTGCGGGTTCATCGGCGAGGTGCTCGTGACGCTGTCGAGCTGGAATTACAGCCGAGCGCTCGCCGTCGTATCCGCCTTCACGGTCATCCTCACCGCCGCCTACATCCTCTGGGCGATCCAGCGGGTCTATCTCGGCGCGGAGTATCGGGGGCCACATGGCGATCACCTCACGCCGATGACGCCACGCGAATTGTCGATCGCGACGCCGCTGGTGTTCCTGGCGATCCTCTTCGGGGTGGCGCCGCAGATCCTCTTCAACTACGTCACGCCGACCGTCAACCGGCAGGTGCAGACGCTCGCCGCCTGGACGCGGGACGTGCACGACGCCCCGGCGCCGGCGGCCGTCGCGGAGGCCCGGCCGTGAACGACGCCGCGAACCTCGGCACGCTGCTCACGGGAGCCCTGAACGACACGCTATCGGTGTCGCTGCCCGTGTTTCGCCCTGAACTGGCCCTGTCGGCCACGGTCGTGCTGCTGCTCCTGTGCCGGATGCTGCCGGTGTTGCGGCTACTCGACTCGGCACTGGTCGCCCTCGGCGGTGCGGCCTTCGTGCTGTGGTACGCCTGGCTCGACCTCGGGTCGCTGCCGACGGCGGGCGGAAATCGCGTCGAAATCTTTTCCGGGCTGCTGGTGTACGACTCGTTCACGGCCTACCTGCGGTTCGTCCTCGCCGGATTCCTCGTGCTGTACATCGTGTTCACGAAGATTTCCGGCATCCCCGATCGGGAGGACGCCGCGGATTTTTACACGCTCGTTTTCGGGGCGACGCTCGGCATGTGCCTGATGGCGTCGGCCAATCACCTGCTCATGGTCTTCATGGCGGTGGAGATGGCGAGCGTTCCCTCCTACGCCCTCGCCGGCGTACTCAAGGGGCGTCGGGCTGCCTCCGAGGCGGCCCTCAAGTACGCCGTGTATGGTGCCGGAGCCGCCGGCGTCATGCTCTATGGAATAAGCCTGCTGGCGGGCGTTCTCGGCACGTGCCACCTGCCGAGCATGGCCGCGGAACTGGCCGCCGTGGCGCGGGGCGGCGCGACGGACGGGACCGTGATGGTGCTTTGCCTCGGCGGGCTGATGCTGGCCGTCGGGCTGGCCTTCAAGCTCTCGGCAGTGCCCTTCCATTTCTGGTGTCCCGACGTGTTCGAAGGGGCGGCCGCCGAGGTGGGGGCGTTCCTTTCCGTCGCCGGCAAGGCGGCGGCGGTCGCGCTCCTGATCCGGGTGGCCTATGGCCTCGGCATGCCGGCCGACGGCGCCGCCAATCTCGTCGCGGACCTGGCACCGGTGCGGCATTTTGCGGTAGGCCTGATCGCCCTCCTGGCGGCCGTCACCTGCACCTTCGGCAACCTGGCCGCCTACGGCCAATCCAACATGAAGCGCTTGCTCGCCTATTCCACGATCGCTCATGCCGGCTACCTGATGATGGGCGTGGCCGCGGCCGTGGCGTTGGCCGGCCCCGAGCCCGATGCCGCCAGGGCTGCCGTGAGCGCGGTGGCCTTCTACATCGGCACCTACCTGTTCATGAACCTCGCGGCCTTCGCCATCGTGGCCTTCCTGCGGAATCGGCTGCGGAGCGAGGAAATCGCCGCGTATGCCGGCCTCGTCCGGACCAGTCCCGGCATCGTCGTCGCCGCGACGGTCGTCCTCGTCAGTCTCATCGGCCTGCCGCCGCTGGCCGGCTTCGTCGCGAAGTTTCTCGTGTTTTCCTCGTTGGTGGAAGCGATCTCGGCGGGCGTGGACCGTCGGCTGATGCTGATGCTGCTCGTCGTCGGCGGCCTCAATACGGTGATCAGCCTCTTCTACTACCTGCGGGTGTTGAAGGTGATGACGTTTGATCCGCCGCCGGAAGACCGGGCGGGCGAGGCATTTCCCCTGGTGTCGCTGCCCGGTGCCGTCGTGACGGCGCTGGCGGTGCCGGTGGTCGTGCTCGGCATCTTCTGGTCGGGGCTTTACGCGGCGGCCCAACTTGCGGGCACGTTCGCTTCGTAGCGGAGGAGCATGGTCGATGCCAGTTGACGCCCTCTCCCATCTCGTCACCATCCTCGAGGCGTCGCCGGCGATGTATCTGGCCGACTCCGGAATCTGGTCGTATCCGGGGGACGAAGGCCTGAAACTGGCCCTTGCCGACGTCGTGGGCGACCAACGCAGCATCGCTGAACGAGCCTCCGCCCTGCTCGCGGAGCGGGAGGTGCCGCCGCCACAGACCGGCTATCCGCTCGCCTATACGGCCTGGCATGATCTCGACCTCGCGTTTCTCCTGCCCCGGGTCATCGAAGGGCTGCGGCGACAGGTCGCGGCCCTCGAAGGCGTTCCCGCAACCTCCGGCGACGCGGCCGCCATCGAACTGGCGCGGGCGGCGGCGGCGGCCACCCGCGGCCACATCGACGTTCTCGAACAGCAGGCTGCCCGTCTCCGGCGGACATCGACCCCTGCCTGAACGAAGCGGCTTGCTGCATGGCCTACTTCGACAGCCACTGCCACCTCGACCCGATGCGGTATGGAGATGAACTGCCGCAGGTGATCGCGCGGGCGCGGGCGGCCGGCGTGACGAGCATGGCGGTGATCGGAACGCGGATCGCCGACAGCGAGGCCGCCGCAGACCTGGCCGGCCGTGAGCCGGGCATCGTGTCGGCCGCCGGCATCCATCCCAACGACGTGGCCGAGATCGCCCCCGACGAATGG
Organism: uncultured Chitinophagaceae bacterium; assembly: GCA_964581215.1. Classification (GTDB taxonomy): domain Bacteria; phylum Planctomycetota; class Planctomycetia; order Pirellulales; family UBA1268; genus CACORA01. Next base: position 3,125 of record CAZONY010000012.1, read on the forward strand.
GATCGGATCGTGCGATTGGTCCGTTCGGGACGGGTCGCGGCCGTCGGTGAGACCGGCCTCGACTGGTATCGCGATGCCGCCCCCCGGGACCTGCAGCGGGATTTCTTCGACCGTCACCTCCGTCTGGCGGGCGACCTGGACCTGCCGGTCGTGATTCACATGCGTGACAGCGTCCGTGACACGCTCGACATGCTTCGTGAGTCCCTGGCGCGCGGCCCGCTGGTGCCGGTGCTCCACTCCTTCACCGGCACCGCGGCGGAGGCCGCCGAGGCGATCGAAATGGGCTGCTGGATCGGTTTCGCGGGCATGGTCACCTTCCGTTCCGCAGGCGACCTGCGGGAGGTGGCAAAAAGCGTGCCGCTCGACCGGCTTCTCATCGAGACCGACAGTCCTTTTCTGTCGCCCGAGCCGGAGCGGGGCCGCCGCAACGAGCCGGCCCATCTGATTCACACCGCGCGGTGCCTGGCCATCGCCCGTGGCGAGCCCCTGGATCGCTTCGCCGCCGCCACGACCGCCAACGCGGCCCGTGTCTTCCGCACGACCTAACCCCGTCCTCACCCCTCACCCCTCGCGAGACTCATTCATGGTTCGCACGCCGAGTACGATGCTGCCCCTGGGAACGATCGCACCCGACTTCAGCCTTCCCAACGTGGATGGGCGAACGTTGTCGTTCGCCGAGGTGGCCGGCCCCCGGGGCACGGTCGTGATGTTTCTCTGCAACCATTGCCCGTTCGTCAAACACGTCGCCGACCAGGTGGCGATCCTCGGTCGTGACTGCCTGCCGCGGGGCATCGGCTGCGTGGCCATCTCCGCCAACGACGTCTCCCTGCATCCCGCGGATTCCCCGGAGCAGATGGTGCACGAAGCCGAGCAGCGCGGCTACCCGTTTCCGTATCTCTACGATGAATCCCAGGACGTCGCCAAGGCCTACCACGCCGCCTGCACGCCCGATTTCTACCTCTTCGATGCCGACCGCGCGCTGGTCTATCGCGGCCAACTCGACGCGAGCCGACCGGGCAGCGACGTGCCGGTCACAGGCCGCGACCTGCGAGCCGCCATCGATGCCTTGCTGGCGGGGAAGCCGTCGCTGGCCGAACAGACGCCGAGCCTGGGCTGCAACATCAAATGGAAGGCCGGCAACGAGCCTCCCTGGTTCCGCCCCTGAGCCGGAATCGGGTTAGCGGCGGCCGTCGCCTTGGCGGGTCGGGCCGCGGCCGGCGAGCTTGCCGAGATCCTGCGTGTCGCCCGG
>CAZONY010000012.1:4383-20370 GCA_964581215.1 uncultured Chitinophagaceae bacterium
AGATTCTCGCGTTGGATGGCCTCGTACACCTCCTGCCGGTGCACCGGAACCTCGGCCGGAGCGTTGATGCCCAAGCGGACCTTGTCTCCCCGGATGTCCACGATCGTGACGACGATCGTGTCGCCGATCATGATGCTTTCGTCGCGTTGTCTGGAGAGTACGAGCATCGCTGGTTCCTTCCTGATCCTGTCGTGCCGGCGCCAATCCGATGGCGGGTGGCACTTCGATTATGCACTCTTTTTGAGCGGAGGTCGGGCGGTTGAAAGTTCGTACTGCATCGGCAGCTCGCCGCTGGCGACGACCTGACGGCCGGTGCGGGCTTCCAGGTTGATGACGATTGGCGCCTTGAGATTGAGCGTGAGGCCTGTGCCGTTTTTGCCGACGACGACCACCACCTGGGCCTGACGGACGTCGGTGATGGACAGCGGCGTGAGTTCGCTGCGCGGGATGCGCACCTGGTAGTCGGGCACGAAGCGACGGGGGCTCACCACCGCGACCGCGACCTCGCCCCGCGTGGTGCTCTGGAGCCACCCGAGGGCGTCGTTGCTGGCGTCGGCCAGCAGGGCCCATTCACGGCAGTCTTCCAGCCCGGGCAGCCCGCTGGGGAAGATGATCACGTCTCCCGCATCGACGTCGATCCGCCCGAATCGGCTCGTGTTGATCCGCATGGTCCTGGCACTCCTTTGCCTGAAGCCGGGGTGAGGCTGCTGATGGGAAGCCACATCCCTCCCGACCGGTCGCCCCCGAAAGGGCCCTGCCGGCCTCCTGTTCCCCGACACAGGGAATGATCGGCAGGAGAGGGGGTTGAGGTGGAGAAAAAAGGTCTGGGAAAACAGCGCGGATGCGGAAGCCCTTGCGGAGCAGGGGTTTGGAATCGCTGGCGGAGGCTTTTCGGGTATCGTGGAAGGGCGTCGCCCCCGTTCCCCTGCCGCCGGAGCCGCAGTCATGCGCCGAAACGTGAGCCCACGAATCCTCGCGATCATCGCGTTTGCCTGCCTGTCGACGGGCTGTCTGTCTGGCGCGTACGACAAGGATTTTGAGGCCCGCCTCGCGGAGTACCGGCGGGAAGCCAACGGCGAACCGCCGGAAGCGGCGGCCCCCGCAGACGACGCGCCGCCTCCCGCGGACCCGGCAGGCGGCGACCAGCCGCCCGCCGCTGCCGCCGACGGTGGTCAGCCGCCAGCGGCAATAGGGGGCTGACTCATTGCCACATCGGCTGAGCCCGCCAGGCGGCGAGTGGGGCGAGCACGAGCAGGGGGAGCCAGGCTCCGAGCGACGGGCTGAGCATGTCGCTGGTGGCCAACGCATGGCTTCCCAGCACCGCCGCGAAAAAGAGAACGGTCATGGCCACGCACATCCCCACGGCCACGAAGATGCCACGGCGATTGGGGCCGACGACGAGCGGGATTCCCAGCAGCGCCAGCGACATGTCGAGAAACGGCGCCACGAATCGCGAGTGCACTCTCAGCGGCACGTCGGGCCCCACCCCGAGGCTGGGATTGGCGATCGAGCGGACCAGTTCCGGGGTGGAACAGTACTGCTTCCAGTTTGCCGAGCCGATCATCTGCTCGAAGGCCACATCGCTGGAGACGAAGCACTGCTTCGTCTCCAGCCAATCGGCCGCGGCACGGGTGAAAATGATGGCCGGCTCGGGCGGTTCGACGCGGTCGATGTCGGCCGGTTCCCGGACGCCGGAGAGCAGGTAGCCGCTCGGTCGGCCGTGCGTCGCCGGCTGCCATTGCATCGTCGCGGCGTCGATCTGCGGTCCGTAGTCGGCGAGCGTCGGCGGCAGAAGCAGGCTCGGCGCCTCGACGGTCTGGTCGATCTCCCGGGCGCATCGTCCACGAAACAGGATTTCGGTGGCGTGGTCGTAGCGGGCCTCGAAGGGCGTGGGGGCATCGCCACGGAGGTTTTGGGCATTGCGGGCGAACTGGTGGCGGATCGCCGGAATGACGATCTCCCGGTTGGCGGCGGCCATGAGGCTGACCACGGCCGCGAAGACGACCGCGGGACGGGCGATTCGCCAGCGGGTGACACCGGCGGCCAGCAGGGCGGTCAGTTCGTTGTGCCGCTCCAGCCACGACAGCGCGAACATGGCGCTTGCCAAGGCGATGACGGGGCTGGTGGCGTCGAAGAAGGAGATCAGCCGGTAGCCATAGTAGGCCCCCAGCACCCGTGCCAGGCCCCCGCCTTCCTCCGCATGCTTGAGGAAGTCCTCCAGGTTCGTGAAGGCATCGACCACGAACGTCAGCCCGGCGAGGCTGATGAACACGATCAAGAAGGCGTGGAGCTGTGCCCGGGTGATGTAGCGGTCGATGAGCATGATCGCTTGACGCGCCGGACCGGAGTCGGACGATGGTGGGGAAAGCGGCGGAAAGTAGGATCCTTTCCAGGCGTGGTCAATCCGATCTGGCTCTTCTCCCCCGGCCCTGCCGTGACACTGGCGAACATGCTTCAGCGGCTGGCCATACCGTGGATGGAGAAGGGGCTCGATCTGCTCTTTCCGCCCCGCTGTGCGCTGTGCCGCGATGATCTCGGGGGCGGGCCGGCAACCCGCGCGGGGGGCGTCGACGAGGGGGGCCGCGTCCTCCTCTGCCCGCCCTGCCGGCGGGCCCTCGCCTCGGATCACGTCCGTTGCAGTGGCTGCGGGGGGCGAGCGACGTCCGAGGCGCCCTGCCGGGAATGCCAACGCCGCCGCCACGGCTGCGGCGGACTCGCCGTGCTCGGCGCGTACGGCGACACGGTGCGCGAGGCGGTGCTCAAGTGCAAGCGTCCGGAGGGCGAGCCGCTCGCGCGGTCGCTCGCCGGCCTGATCGTCGCTCGGCACGGCGGCACCTTTGCCGCCTGGCGGATCGACGTCGTCGTTCCCGTGCCGATGCACTGGCGTCGTCGGATGGCCCGCGGCACCAGCGCCGCCGACGAACTGGCCGCCGGCATCGCCGCCCGGCTCCGGGTGCCCAGTCGCCGTGCCTTGGGACGGCGGCGGGCCACGCCGATGCAGAACTCGCTGCCGGTGGAGAAGCGCCGCCACAACGTGGCGGATGCGTTCGTGCTACGGGGTGGCGTGGCCAGGCGACGCGTGCTGCTTGTCGACGACGTCTGCACCACCGGGGCGACGCTCGCGGCGTGCGGGGCCGCGTTGCTGGCCGGGGGGGCGGAAAGCGTGTTTGCGGCGGTGGTGGCAAAGGCGGACGGATCGGCCGACGGGGGCGACGATTGACATGGGCGCGGGGCTGCTTCGGATCGGCACCAGGGCCAGCGCGCTGGCTCGGACGCAGACAGGCTGGGTCGCCGACCGGCTCGCCGAACGGGGCGTGGCCACGGTGATCGAGTTCATCGAGACCAGCGGCGACCGCCGCACGGATGTTTCGGTGGCGGGGATCGGCGTCGATGGCGTGTTCGTACGCGAACTGGAGCGGGCCCTGCTCGACGGACGGATCGATGTCGCCGTGCACAGCATGAAGGACCTGCCGACGGCGGACAGCCCCGGCCTCGCGATCCCCTGCGTGCCGGGGCGGGCCACTCCCTTCGACGCCTTCGTGGGCAGGACGGCGTCGACGCTGGCCGGCCTGCCCCCCGGGGCGGTCGTGGGCACCGCGAGTGTCCGTCGGGTGATCCAGGTCAAACGGTTCCGTGGCGACCTGGTCATCAAGCCGATCCGCGGCAACGTCGATACCCGCCTGCGGAAGCTTGATGCCGGTGAGTTTGACGGCCTCATCCTCGCGGCGGCCGGCCTCGAACGGCTCGGTCTCGGCAGCCGGATCACGGAACTGCTGCAACCGCCGCTGTTCTGGCCGGCCGTGGCCCAAGGAGCCCTGGCGGTGCAGATTCGGGAGAGCGATGCCGCCGCCCGGGCGGCCGTGATCCCGATTTCCGATGGTGTGACGCACCGCTGCGTGCGTGCCGAGCGTGCGTGCCTGGCGGCGTTGGCCGGCGGATGCCTGGCGCCGATCGCCGCCTGGGCGCGGCCTGCGCCATCGGGCGAACTCTTGCTCGACGCCTGTGTCTATGAAGACCGGGAGAGCGATGTCGCCTGCGTGCAGGGCACGGGGATCGTCCGGCCCGAGGATCCTGATCCGGAAATGGTCGGAACGCGGGTCGCCGAATGGTTGATGGAACGGGGGGCAACGGAAATGCTCGCCCGCGGCCGCCGTCACGAACATCGGCAGGGTGTCCCGCCGCCCCCGCTCTCGGCCCCCGGCGACGAGCGTCGCGGGGAGGGGGACCACCAGCGTGGGTGATAGAGCCGGTTCCGGCGGGACGATACAACCATCGGCACTCGGTTCTGGGCGACGCTTTCTCCACCGGAATGCGGCCACGAAACCGACGAGGTGGATTTTTATTCAAGTAAATTGATACGATGGTGTCCCCGCGTCGGGGGAGCGACCGCCGCGATGGTTTCGTGGCGTCCTCCCGACGGGGTCGCCCGGTGTACTGAGAGGCTTTTGGTTCGTTATGGCTGTGAAGGTTGTGATCGCGGACGACCATGAAGTGGTCCGCCGCGGACTCGTGAGTCTGCTCTCCGGTTCCGATGTGAAGATCGTGGGCGAGGCCGCCAGCGGCGATGAAGCCATCAAGCTGACACGCAAGCTGAAGCCCGACGTGGTGCTCCTCGACATCCGCATGCCAGGCAAGGACGGTCTTGTCGCCCTCGAGAAGATTCGGGCGGACATGCCGGGTGTGCGGGTGGTGATGCTCTCCACGTTCGACAACCCGACCTACGTCGCTCGGGCGGTTGCCGCCGGTGCCCATGACTACATGCTCAAGGGCTCGACGCGGGCCGAACTGATCAATTCCATCACGGGTGCCGCGGCCGGGCAGCTCCCGATGCGGGCCGGCGAACTGCGGCGGGTGGCCACCACGATGGCCAACCGTGTGGCGACTCCCGACCCCGACATCCCGCTCACCCAGCGGGAGACGCAGGTGCTCCGCCACATGGCCCTCGGGCTCTCCAACAAGGAGATCGCCCAGTCGCTCACGATCAGCGTGGAAACGGTGAAGGAGCACGTGCAAAACATTCTCCGCAAGATTGCGGTCTCCGACCGGACCCAAGCGGCCGTCTGGGCCGTCCGCCGCGGGCTCGTGTAACCGAGGCTCTCGGGCGCACCGGCCCGAGGCTGGGGGCTTCCCGTGCCCGGCCGCCGGACGTTCGCCACAGCCTTCCCGGCCTCCGCTCTCTCGGCGCTGGCTGCGCTTCTGCCATCCATGGCTTTGCTGGCCAGCAACAATCGTTACCCCAAGCTCGGGGTTGCCCGTGCCCCGTCGCCGGACGTTCGCTACGGCCTTCCCGGCCTCCGCTCTCTCGGTGCTGGCTGCGCTTCCGCCATCCATGGCTTCGCTGGCCAGCAACGCCGGCTTCCGGGGCACGGGCAACCCCTCGCGGGTTTTTTGTCAGCGCGCTCGGGGATGGGCTTTGTCGAAGGCCTCGAGCAGCCGCGACGTCGTCACATGCGTGTAGATCTGCGTGGTGACGAGACTCTTGTGGCCGAGAAGTTCCTGCACGCTGCGGATATCGGCGCCTGCATCGAGCAGGTGGGTGGCGAAGCTGTGGCGGAGCGTGTGGGGGCTGGCGCGGCCGGTGAGTCCGGCCGTGGCGAGGTGCTTTTCCAGGAGCCTGGCCACGCCACGGACGGAGAGCCGGCTGCCGAACCGGTTGGTGAACAGTGGCCGGGCGGCCGGGCGGGAAGCCGTCGCAGGATTCGGACGCGCGGCGATCCAGGCCCGCAGCGCGGCCCGGGCATGCGAGCCGACGATGCCGAGCCGTTCGCGTCGGCCCTTGCCCCGGACGCGGACGGTGCCGCCCCGCAGGTCGAGATCGGCGTCGTCGATGTTCACCAGTTCCTGCACGCGAACCCCGGCCGAATACATCAATTCGAGGATCGCCCGGTCGCGGAGCCCGCCCGCGTCGGTCGCCAGCGGTGCGGCCAGCAGTCGGGAGATCTCGTCGCCGGTGAGAAACTTCGGCAGCTTGCGCGAGCGCCTCGGGCTGCGCAGCGGCTTCGCCGGGTTGGCCGTCACCCAGCCTTCCCGCTGCCCGAAGGCGAAGAAACTCCGCATGCTCGCCAGCTTGCGGGCCACAGTGCTCGATGCGTAGCCGGCCGCATGGAGGCCGGCGGCGAAGCGGCGCAGAATGACGCTCGAGACCCCGGCGGGCGTTCGGCAGCCTGCCGATACGAGAAACTCCTCGAGCTGGAGCAGATCCTCCCGATAGCTTTTCAGCGTCAGCGGTGAGGCCCCGCGTTCCGCGGAAAGAAAGCGGAGAAACCGCTCGATGCAGGTCGGGAATTCGGATGACGCCGCCACGGTCGCGTCGCCCTCGCTGGCCAGGCCAGTCTATTCGGGCTGCCGGTCGGCCCGCGGCACGAAGCCGGCACGCTGGCTCCGCGGTGTGTTGCACCGAACCTTCTGGCCGAGCACGGAGGCGTCGTACCACGAGAAACTCAGGTCGGGGTTGGCCGCATAGCGGCCGAGCGTCTTCAGCGCCTCCGCCCGGCTGTCATCGTCGTAGAGAAAGACATAGCGTTCGCCCCCTTTGACGAGCGCGATGACATTGATGTCGCGAGCGGGCATCGGGCGTTCCAGCCGGAGAGACGCGGGATTCGGAAACCGAGTGCTGACTCAGGGGGTATCGGTCGCCGTGCCGCTACGGCACCAGCTTTCCCGTCGGCGGCCCCCCAACTCCATGTGACCGAGCCAGCCGGAACGGTCGGGGGCGGCTGCTCAAAACACGTCGGCGAAACCGGCGAGGGCGATCGGCTCCCGCGAGAAGATGGGCTCCCCGTGGGCCGTGCCGATGACCGAGCCCCACCAGACTGCCGCCGCCTCCACGCGGTCGAGCACGGTCGGCCGGGGGGCGTCGGCGGGAAATTGGCTGGCGTAGCAGGCTAGGGATCTCCGCTTGGCTTCCCAGGTCGTCGAAATATCGACTACGAAGGCGGGCTGCCTGACAAGGTTCAGGTGGACGCACCAGTAGTGGAAGACCCGGCGCGGATGCCACGGTTCGCCGGGAAGGTCGCACTTCGTCAGTTTCGCCCAGAATCGCGCCGCTTCCACAAGCCGGGTGGCGGCCACGTGGTCGGGATGGGCATCGACCCAGTACGGGGCGAAGAGCCACCGCGGGCGGGTGAGGCGGATCAGCCCAGCCAGTTTTCCGCGGGCGGCCAGTGTGGCGCGGAGGCGGCGGTTGGGCAGGCCGAGGTTCTCCCGCCAGTCGAGCCCAAGCGCCGCGGTTGCCGCGGCCGTCTCGCGGGCCCGGATCTCCGGGGTGCCCCGGGGGGTCGGCTCGCCATCCGTCAGATCGAGCACCCCCACCTTCATCCCCCGGGCACGCATGAGGGCGATCGTGCCTCCCATGCCCAGTTCGGCATCGTCGGGATGGGGGGCGATGACCAGTGCATCGAGCATCGGGAACGACCTCAGGAAAAGGGGCCGCGTTGCCGCGCGACTTCCCTGCCAGCATACTCTGCACCATGCCTCTTGCCGCCGCTTCCGCCGAGGAGCTTTTCGAAAAGGCCTGCGCCTCCGCGCGCGAGACGGCGGTGCTGTCGTCGGTCGAATCGCTCCTCGGCTGGGACGAGCGGACCGTCATGCCCCCCAGGGCCGCCGCCTACCGCGGCGAGCAGGCGGCCGGAATCGCCGGTTTGCTGCACGCGCGGCGGACTGATCCCGCGCGGGGCGAACGGCTGGCGGCTCTCGCTGCCGGCCCGCTGGCGGCCCAGGGGCCCCCGCAGGTGCGAGCGGCGATCCGGCTGATGAACCACGACTTTCAAAAGCAGGCGCGCATCCCCGTGCGGCTGGTCGAGGAGTTGGCAAAGACCGGCGTGGATGCCCAGCAGGCCTGGGCGGCCGCTCGCGCGGAGTCGCGGTGGGGCACGCTCGCCCCCTGGCTGGAGCGGATGTTCGCCCTGAAACGGGAGCAGGCCGCCTGCCAGCGTCCCGACCTCGATCCCTACGACTCGCTGATGGACGACTACGAACCAGGAGGCCGCTGGAGGGTCGTGGCCGAGCGGTTCGCCCGGCTTCGCGAGGCGATCGTGCCGCTCGGGCGGGCGTACATCGAGTCGCCACGCCGGCCAAGCGACGCGGTCATGCGGCGAACCTTCCCCATCGATGCCCAGGCACGGTTCGTTCGCACCGTGGCGGAGCGGATCGGTTTTGACTTTGCCCGGGGTCGGCTCGACACGACGGACCACCCCTTCTGCTCGACGATGGGCCCCGACGACTGTCGCATCACCACCCGCTGGGACGAGCGTTTTCTGCCCACGGCCCTCTACGGCGTGCTGCACGAGGCGGGGCACGGTCTCTACGAGCAGGGGCTCCCCCGCGACTGGTTCGGGCTGCCGCCGGGAGAGGCGGCATCGCTGGGCATCCACGAATCACAATCGCGACTCTGGGAAAACCTCGTCGGTCGCTCCCAAGAGTTCTGGGAGTGGTGTTTTCCGGTCGCGCGGGAGGCGTTTCCCGCCGCGCTGGCCGATGCGACGGTCAGCGACGTGCACGCGGCGCTGCTCGTGGTCTCTCCTTCCTTCATCCGCGTCGAGGCCGACGAGGTGACCTACAATCTGCACGTGATGATGCGGTTCGACCTCGAGCGTGCCGTGGTGCACGGTGAACTTCCTGTGGCCGATCTTCCCGCTGCCTGGAACGAGCGTTTTGAAAAAGACTTCGGCCGGCGCCCGGCCACCGACGCCGAAGGTGTGCTGCAGGACATTCACTGGAGCGCGGGGCTTATCGGCTACTTCCCGACCTACACGTTGGGCAACATCTTCGCGGCCCAGTTGATGGCGGCCGCCGAGCGTCGGCTGCCCGATCTTCCGCGGCAGATCTCGGTCGGCCGGTTTGACGATCTCCTGGACTGGCTCCACCGCGAGGTGCATGCCTACGGACGCGCTCTCGAATCGGAGCCGCTCGTGGAGCAGGCCACCGGGGAATGCGTCTCGGAGCGTTGGCTCGTCGAAAGCCTACGCCGTCGCTACGGGCCGGCCCACGGCCTGGCATGATGGCGGTTTCGGGGTGGTGGCGGCCGGGCGAAAAGCGGTGGTAGACTGCCGGGGGGCAGTGCTCTTCGACTTGCGTTTCCGGGAGACGTTTCGTGGTTGACAAACAAGACGGCGAACTGCCGGATCCTTGGGCCGGACTTGACTCGGAGCAGGTCGCCGACGGCCTGGACTTTTCGTTCGAGGGCCTGGATTCAGCGGAGTCTGTGGATGGCGACAGCGCCGCCGCGGACGATGTCATGGCCACGGATGAGGTTGCTGCCTTCGACGATGTCGCGGCCACCGAGGATGTCGCCGCCGCGGAGGATGTCGCCGCCGCGGAGGATGTCGCCGCCGCGGAGGATCTCGCCGCCACCGAGGACGGCATGGCCACGGCGGACGTTGCCGCCATGGACGAGGTCCTGGCCGGGGACGTGCAAGCCGAGCCAGGGCCGGCTGTGCAGTCGGAAGTGTTCACCGACGACATTGCGAGTTGGCTGGCCGAGCCGACGGATTCCGCGGCCGACGATGTTCCGCCCGTCGAGGCCTCGTCCGGCGGAGATCGAGTCGATGAGGAAATTTCGGAGACCGAGGTCGTCGCAGAATGGCCGCTGGTGGAAGACTCCGATGAACCGTCCGGTGATGACCAGGCCGTCGTCTCCTTCGACGTCGATGGAGCCCTCGCGGGCGCCGCAGGGTTGGCGGGCGTCGCGGCGGCCGGAGCAACAGGCTTCGACGCCGAGCCCGTGGCCGTCGTCTCGCCCACGGTCCGGGGAGGCGGGAAAAAAGCCAAGCGGGCGAGCGGGGGAGTGATCGGCACGATCGTCGGCGGCCTGCTCTCGATTCCGCTGGTGTTTCTGATCCTTCTGGGGATTCTGTGGGGCACGGGTCGGGATCCGCTCAACCTGCGGGCCCAGTTGCCCGCATTCCTGTTGCCGAAGCGATCCGTGGCCCTGACCTCCTCGGGCCCGGCGATCGACCCGTCGTTGACGCTCGACGCGCTCGCGACGACGGAGTCTCCCGTTCCGGTGACCGAACCGGCTTCGGACGACGCCGACGTGGTGAGCACGCCGGATGCCACCGACCTCGCCGCCACCGGCGACGTGCCGGCCCCCGAAGAATCGCCTGGGCCGGATGACACGGAATCCCTGGCGATCACCGACCCGGTGCCGATGGCTGTCGAAACGCCGGCCGTCGCCATCCCGGAGCCGGAGGTGGCGGTGGTGCCGCAGCCCGAGCCTCCCGTCATCGATCCGGTTCCCGTTCCCGCGCCGGCCCCCGTCGCTGCGCCGCCCACGCCGGCGCCACCGGAGCCGGCGCCGCTCGATCTTTCCGGCGTCGAAACGGCTGTGGCGAAAGCGCTCGAGGCACTGGAAAGCGTGCCTGCCGACACCGGCGAGAACGGCCCTGACCGCCGTCGGGCGCTCGTCGCCTGGTACCAAACGCTGGCGCGAGTCGGCGAGGAGCTCGCGCTCCTGGAAACGTCGGCCGCCGACGCCGGGCGGCCCCTCGAGGAAACGCCAGCCGCGATCCGCGAACTGTCCGGACGGATCGCGTCGGCCAAAAACGTCGATGCCGACCTGGAGCGGCTGTGTCGCAACTGGGTCGATTTTGCCCGGCGTCCTGCCGACGGCGTCCTGCTCGTCGGTGAACTCGGATCGGTCAGGCAGGTTGGGCCCTTCTGGCACGCGGCCGTCGGCCTGAAGCAGTCCGATGGATCGGTCCGCCAGGTGACCGTGATCTCGCGTCGCGAGCCCCGGGCCGGGGCGGGCGACCGGGTCGGCGTCATCGGCGTGGTGTTCTCGGGCGATGTCGTCTGGGCGGCCGACTGCGGACGATGGGAAGCGGTCCTCCAGGCCGATCCATTCTGAGATGACCGTCGCCGAGATCGTCGCGGCCATCCAGGCCGACCCGAAGATGGCCGAGGCCGTCTTCGAGGAGCACGTGGTTCGGCACCGGTCCACCCACGCGGCACTCAACGCGCTCATCCAGCCCCGGCACGAGGCGGCGGGCGACGAGGTTCGTGCGTTGGTGACGGGCCGCCTTGCCGGCGGCCGCTTGGCCGGCGTGCCGGTGCGCGTAAAGGAATGCTTCCCCGTGCGCGGCCTGCGCACCCCGCTCGGCCTCGCCCCGCGCCGCGCGCATATCGCCGACCATGACGCCGCCATCGTGCAGCGTCTGCGGTCTGCGGGTGCGATCATCGTCGGCAAGGCCAACGTGCCGCAGGCGATGTATCTTCACGAGACCGAGAACCCCGTCTGGGGGCGGACCACCCATCCCACCCGTGCCGACCGCAGCCCCGGCGGGTCGAGCGGGGGCGACGCGGCGCTCGTGGCGGCGGGCGTCGTGCCCCTGGCGGTGGGCACCGACCTTGCGGGGAGCATTCGTCAGCCGGCCCATGCCTGCGGCATCGCGGGCATCGTGCCGCGGTCGGCGACGCTCGGCGACGGTGGCGGATTCGACACCATGCCGCAGCTCCACGTCGCGCGGCCTCGGGCTGGGCTGCTGGCCCGTCGCGTGGACGATCTCCGCCGGGGGCTCGAGGCGATCGATACATGGGCGGACGCGGGCAGCCCGCCTCAGGTCCTGCGGGTGGGCTGGTTTGACACCTGCGGCCCGCTGCCGCCATCACCGGCCATCCGGCGGGCCGTCCGCGAAGCGACTGCGTCGCTGGCGTCTTGCGGTGCGGTCGTGCGGCAGATCGACGGCAGCCTGTGGGAGGAGGCCGCGTGGGTGCACCTCGCATTCCTTTCCGCCGACGGCGGCCGTCACGTGCGTGCGCTCTTCCGAGGCTCGCGCCCGGAGCCTCAGGTCGCCAGACTCCTGCGGCTGGCGGCGGTGCCCCGGTGGGGTAGGCCGCCCCTGGCGGCCCTGGCCCGACTGTCGGGACGCAGGCTGGAAGCCCGGGCCATCGGGCGCACGGGCCCGCGATCGGCAGCCGGGCTCGTCAGGCTCGAGTCGGCATTGGACGGGCTGCGGGCGCGGCTGGCCGCACTCGCCGCCGAGCACGACGTGATCGTCTGTCCGGTGTCGGCGTTACCGGCCCTGCACCACGGGGCGGCGTCTTCATTGCTTCTCGCCGCGGCACCCTGTCTGGCGGCCAATCTCTTCGACCTCGCGGCCGGCACGGTGCCGGTCACCACCGTCCGGGAGGACGAGCAGCATGAACGGTGCCCTGCCCGGGATCCGGTTCTGGCGGCGGCGCGCGACGCCGACCGTGGCAGCTGCGGGCTGCCGACGGGCGTGCAGGTGATCAGCCTGCAGCCCGAACCGGGGTTCGCGGAGCAGATGGTGCTCGACGTGATGGAGCGGCTGGAGCCGCCCGGCGATGCGGCCTGAAGAATCGCCGCATCACGCGGTCGTCAGCCCGCCCGGGCGCGGACATCGGCGGTGACGGGCGGTTCTTCCGGGACGCGGAGACGCAGCGTCGCGGACGGTGGCGGCCGCCGCTCCTGGGCGAACCCGCGCGATCCGGTGGAGAGAAACCCGAGCAGGTGTGCTACGGGGCCGCTGTGAAACTCCTGGGCGAGGGCGGTGAGCACTTCCTTCCACGGGAGGCCACGGCGATAGATCGTTCGGTAGGCGGCCTTGAGGTCGGCGATGTCGTCGACCGAGTGACCGCTTCGCTTCAAGCCGACGATGTTGAGGCCCACGACGCACCCGGTCTGCCCGTCGATCAGCATGTACGGGGGGATGTCCTGCACGACGCGGGCGTGTCCTCCCACCATCGCCAGCCGTCCGATCCGGCAGAACTGGTGCACGGCGACGGCGCCCGACACGAAGGCCCGGTCCTCGATCGTGACGTGCGCTCCGACGAGGGCCCCATTGGCGCAGATGCAGTTGTTGCCGACCACGACATCGTGGCCGAAGTGGGCGGTGGCCATGATGTAATTGTTGTCGCCCACCGTCGTCGCCGTTCCCGGCTTCATCGCGCGGTGGATGGTCACGTGCTCCCGGAACACGTTGTGGTCGCCGATCACGACGCCGCCAACCTGCTCGGGACGGGCCACGTGCTGAGGAACCCCTCCGATGACGGAGTGCTCGGCGAACTCGTTATGACAGCCCGCGCGGACGCCGGATTTGATCACCGCTCCCGAGCCGACCGCGCAGTAATCGCCCAGTTCCGCGCCCGCCTCGACGACGGCGAATGCGTGCACTCTCACGCCCACGCCCAGCCGGGCTTCCGGGCTCACGACAGCCAGCGGATGAATGCTCACGAAACGCCCTTTTCGAGGCCCGACGCCGGCACCGACCACACGGCGGCCGTCATAGCGATCGCCACGAGAAACCGACGGGTTTATCGGCTTCGCCACCATCGCGATTCAATGCCAATTTGGAATCGCTTGAACACCTTGCCCACTTTCCCCGTCTCGCCAGACGCGTCGAGAGCCGTAGAATGCGTTTCTTGCCGCCACCGGAGCGGCTCATCGTGGCACTCAGGGAGCATGGCTGCCGTCTTTTCGTGGCAGCGTGATCGTCATGGAGACTCGCGAGGATCGCTACGCCGCAGCGGAGGCACTCAAGAACGCCGGTGACCTGGCAGGAGCGGTCGCCGCTTTGCAGGACGTGGTGGCCGACCATCCCGATTTTGCCCTGGCCCATTCGGCCCTGGCCGCGTGGTGCACGCGGTTAGAGCGACATGACGAGGCGGTCCAGCACGCCCGCAGGGTGGTGGATCTCGAGCCGCGGGATCCCTTCAGCTACACGGCCCTGAGCGTGGCCTGCATGCGGGGTGGCAGGATCGCCGAGGCCGAGGATGCTCTGGCCCGGTCTCGCATGCTGCAGGGAGGCTGAAGACCGCCGGGCGCCCCGGCCGATCGGGTGGTGTCGGCGTGGCTGGTTCCAGTGCGAGAGGCGGGAGTCGAACCCGCACGCCTTGCGGCACTGGAACCTAAATCCAGCGCGTCTGCCAGTTTCGCCACTCTCGCGGTGTGCCCGGCTGGGCAGCCGGGCAACAGGTTCGATTATGACATGCGACCGCGTCGCACGCGGTCGTTTCTTGAAAGACTCGGGGCCGCGGAACTACAACTTGGCCGCTTCCGCCGATCGGCCGCGGCGGGAGGAGAGGTTTTTCGGCCGGGGCGGCGGCAGCCGCAGGAGGTTCTCAGATGCACGTTCCCGTGGTGGTGCTCGGCGGCGGTCCAGGTGGCTATGCGGCCGCCTTTCTGGCTGCCGATCTCGGCATGGAGGTAGCCATCGTGGAACGTGATCCGCGGCTGGGCGGCACCTGCCTCCTTCGCGGGTGCATCCCCTCGAAAGCGCTCCTGCACGTGGGCCGCGTGCTGGCGGAGACGCGGGAGATGAAGGAATGGGGCATCGCGTTCGCGAAGCCCAAGATCGATCTCGACGCCCTGCGGGCCCGCAAGGAGAAGGTGATCTCGACGCTCAGCGGAGGGCTCGCGCAGTTGGCCAAGCGGCGCAACGTGCAGATCATCCAGGGGCAAGCCCGCTTCACGAACTCGACCACGCTGGAGATCGCCCCGTCCGCGGAGGGTGGCGTCAGCCAGACGCTCACGTTCGATCACTGCATCCTTGCCAGTGGCTCGCGGCCGGCGCGCATTCCCGCCTTCGACATCGGGAGCGACCGGGTGATGGACTCGACCTCCGCGCTCGATCTGGCCGACATTCCCGAGTCGTTGCTCGTCATCGGCGGCGGATACATCGGGCTGGAGATGGGCACGGTGTATGCCGAACTCGGCTCGCGGGTATCGGTCGTCGAGCTCACCGACACGCTCCTGCCTGGGGCCGACCGCGACCTCGTGAAGCCGCTGCAAAAGCGGCTGGAGGGGCTCTTCGCAGCGATCCTCCTCAAGACGAAGGTGGTGAAGATCGAAGCCCGGGGGACGACCGTGGCGGTGCACTTCGATGGCCCTGGCGGCCCTTCGATGCAGGAGTTTTCCCGGGTCCTCGTGGCTGTCGGGCGCCGTCCCAACGCCGACGGCCTGGGGCTCGAGAACACACGAGTCGTCGTCAATGCCAAAGGGTTCGTCGAGGTCGACGGGCAACAGCGGACCGCCGACCCGCACATCCTCGCCATCGGTGACGTCTGCGGCGAACCGATGCTCGCTCATCGTGCAAGCCACCAAGGAAAGGTGGCCGTCGAGGCATTGCACGGCGAGCCGGCGCTCTTCGCGCCACGAGCCATCCCGGCGGTCGTGTTCACCGATCCCGAGATCGCCTGGGCCGGCCTCACCGAACAGGAAGCGGCCGCCGCGGGACGAGCGGTCGAGATCAGCAAGTATCCTTGGGCCGCCAGCGGTCGGGCCCAGGCGCTGGGCCGCACCGACGGGCTCACGAAGATCCTCGTCGATGCCGAAACCGACACCGTGCTCGGCGTCGGGATCGTCGGCGCGGGAGCCGGCGAACTGATCGCCGAGGGTGTGCTCGCGATCGAGATGGGCTGCTCGGCCCGTGACCTCATGGAGGCGATTCACCCGCATCCGACGCTCGGGGAAACGGTGGCCTTCTCGGCGGAGAACTACTACGGATTGGCGACCGAGATCTACCGCCCTCGCGTCGGGACCGCACCATAGCAACCGGCCTAGACGCCCCTCCTCCGTCGCGGAATAATGGGAAAAGTTTCGCCATTTTCACGCCCCGCGGAGCCGCCATGTCCAGCCCCGAGATCGACCAGACCGGCAGCGAGGTGGTGAACGGCATGGAGGATCCCGGCACCGGTGGGAGCCCTGCAGCACTGCCGCGGGGCGCTCATGCCACCATGTCGATCGGTCAGGTGAGCGATTCGGCGACCGGGCAACCGGAACTCGCCGACGGCGTTTCGCAGGTCGATGCCGACCCGACCGAGACGCAGGAATGGCTTGATTCGCTGCGCTACGTGATCACCAGTCGCGGAGGCGACCGGGCGGCGTATCTGCTCCATGCCATCGAACAGGAGGCCTATCGGCTCGGTGTGCCGATCCCGTTCTCCGCGACGACGCCCTACATCAACACGATTCCGGTTGACCGGCAGCCCCCGTATCCGGGCAACCGCGAGATCGAGCGGCGGATCAAG
>CAZONY010000013.1:0-19626 GCA_964581215.1 uncultured Chitinophagaceae bacterium
GCGGACGGAGGTGATCGTTGTCGGCGGTGGGCCGGCGGGGGCCACGGCAGCCACCCTCATCGCCCGGCGGGGTCGGCGGGTCGTGCTTCTGGAGCGGGAGCGGTTTCCGCGGTTCCATGTCGGCGAGTCGTTGATTCCCGAGACGTTTGGCGTGTTCGAGCGGCTCGGCATGCTCGACGCGATGCGGGGCAGCCGGTTCGTCGAGAAGCATTCCGTGCAGTTCGTCAACGAGCAGGGGGTGCTCTCGGAGCCGTTCTACTTCGCCGATCACAGGCCGCACGAAAGCTCGCGCACTTGGCAGGTGCGACGCAGCCAGTTCGACGAGATGATGCTGCGCAACGCCGACCGGCACGGGGTCGATGTGCGGGAAGGCTGCCGCGTGCTGGAGGTCCTCTTCGAGGGCGACGGAGCCGCGGCCCGCGCCCGGGGCGTGCGGGTGCAGGACGAAGCCGGTGTCGTGCGGACGATCGAAGCGGACGTGGTCGTCGATGCCAGCGGGCAGGGGGCGATGATCCAGAGCCGTCTCGGCCTCCGCGACTGGGATCGTGAGCTCAAGAAGGCGGCCGTGTGGAGTTACTGGAAGGGTGCGGCCCGCGGCACCGGCCGCGACGAAGGCGCCACGCTCGTGCTGCAGCTCGACCGCAAGCAGGGATGGTTCTGGTACATTCCGCTGCACGACGATGTCATGAGCGTGGGCGTGGTGGCCGGCCACGATTACCTCTTCAAGGATCGCGACGCGAAGGATCCGGCCTCCGTCTACCGCGCGGAGATCGCCCGCTGCCCGGGACTCGTGCCGCGATTATCGCAGGCGGAGATGGTGGAGCCGGTGCGGGTGGCCAAGGAGTATTCGTATCGCTCTCGGCAGGTCGCCGGCGACGGCTGGGTGTTGGTCGGGGATGCGTTCGGGTTTCTCGACCCGCTCTACTCATCCGGCATCCTGCTGGCCCTCAAGAGCGGCGAACTGGCGGCCGACGCCGTCGCCGATGCCCTCGATGCGGGTGAGCCTTCGGCGACGCGATTGGGGAGGTGGGCGCCGGACTTCGTCCGCGGCATGGAGCGGATGCGGCGGTTGGTGGTGGAGTTTTATGACGGCTTCAATTTCGGGAAGTTCGTCAAGCGACATCCGCATCTCAAGGGGCACATCACCGACATGCTGATCGGCGACCTCTTCAACGAGCGGGTCGATGAGATCGTGGCCCCGCTCGATGCGATGCGTCGCGAAGAGCAGCGGGCTGCGGTCTGACGGCGAGGCAGCGCGCGTGGCGGTCGATCTGTCATACAGCGAGGTCGGCACGGGCGCGCCGGTCGTCGTCCTCCACGGGCTGTTCGGCTCGAAGCGAAACTGGGCGTCGATTGCCCGGCAACTCGGCCTGCGCTGCCGAGTGCTCACCGTGGACCTGCGGAACCATGGCGAGAGCCCCTGGGACGCGGTCCACTCGTATCCCGCGATGGCGGGCGATGTCGCCCGGCTGATCGAAACGGTCGTCGGCGGGCCGGCCGCCGTGCTCGGCCACAGCATGGGCGGAAAGGCGGCGATGCTGCTGGCACTCACCCGGCCGGAACTCGTCGAGCGGCTCGTGGCCGTCGATATCCCGCCCGCCCGTTCGAGCGGCACTCCGATCGAGTATGTCCGGGCGATGCAGCGTGTGCCGCTCGCGGCGTGCGCCCGCCGCGCGGACGTCGAGGCGGCGCTCGCGGCCGCGGTCCCCGAACCGGCCGTCCGGGCGTTTCTGGCGACCAATCTGCTCGTCCGCCCCGAGGGGCTGGCCTGGACCGTCAATCTCGACGCCATCGAGCGGCAGTTCGACACGGTTCTCGGGTTCCCGGACATGTCGGCCGCGGCGCCGTTCCCGATGCCGGCCCTGTTTCTCGTCGGCGGCCGGTCCGGCTATGTCCAGCAGCATCACCATGCCGGGATCAGGCGGCTCTTTCCCGCTGCCGAGATCGAGGTCGTTCCGGAGGCTGGCCACTGGGTGCATGCCGACGCCCCGGCGGCATTGCTCGATGCGGTGCGGCGGTTTCTGGAGCTATGAGGCCGCGTCGGACGATGGGGTATCATCCCCGTCTCATCGGAGGCGCGCCGCATGGACTACGAAGAAGGAAGGGTCACCGTGGCCGAGGATGGTGAGCCGGCGCCGTTTCGGTTTCGCCTGCTCCGGCCGCCTGCCGTCGAGCCCGGCAGACGTTATCCGCTCGTCGTTTTCCTGCACGGGGCCGGGGAGCGTGGCAGCGACAACGTCGCCCAGCTCAAATACCTGCCGACGTGGTTCGCCGAGCCCGCCCTGCGGAAACGCCATCCCTGCTTCGTGCTCGCGCCACAGTGCCGGGCTGACCACCGCTGGTCGCCTTGCGACTGGTCCGACACGAAGAGCAGCCCCCTGGCCCCCGAGCCGACGACCGATCTGGCGGCGGCGGTTGCAGCGACCGAAGCCGTGATGGCCGCCGAGCCGATCGATACCGATCGGGTGTATCTCACGGGGCTCTCGATGGGTGGCTACGGCGCCTGGGAACTGGCCATGCGCATGCCCGACCGGTTCGCCGCCGTGGCGCCGATCTGCGGAGGGGGCGACGAGACGCAGGCCGCGAAACTCGCCAGGCTGCCGATCTGGTGCTTCCACGGCGCCGACGACACGGTCGTGCCGGTCGAACGATCGCGGTCGATGGTGGCGGCGATCCGGGCCGCGGGAGGCGAGCCGCGATACTCGGAACTCCCCGGCGTGGGGCACCACTCCTGGGCCCCGGCCTACCGCGAGTCCGAACTCCTCGACTGGCTGTTCGCGCAGCGGCGTCAGTGACGGCCCCGCTGCCATGCCAGAACATCCGGCTGCAGGAGTGGAAATGACGCCCGAGATGACGGCCGCAGCCCCGCGGGGCGGCCCGACGTCACGGCCGGTCGAGATCGCGGGCTGGATCTGCGCGGTCGCCGTGCCGCCGCTGGTGTACGCCGCTGCTCGCCTGGGCGACGTGAGCGTCGAGGCCTCGATCTTCGCCGGGATCCTCTCTGCCGCGGTGCTGATGTGGATCTTCGCGCTGGTCGATGAGTTCATCCCGCCCGTGGCCGTGGTGGTCGCCACCCTCTTCATCGGCCTCGCGCCACCTTCGGTGGCGCTGGCGGGCTTCTCGTCGCCGGGTTTCATCACGCTGCTGGGCGTCTTCGCGCTGGCCGCCACGATCGGTGGCTCGGGGCTCAGCGGCCGTGTCATGCTCTGGCTGCTGGTGCGGCTGCCCGACCGGCCGTTCTTCCACCGACTCGTGCCGCTCGTGGGCGGCCTGCTGCTCTCGCCGATCACCCCTTCGGGGAACAACCGCATGGCGCTCTTGCTGCCGGTCTACGACGGGCTGCTCGACGGCCTGCGGCTGCCAAAGCGATCCGCCGCCGCCACGGCGCTCTTCGCCGCGACTTACTCCGGCGCGATGCTCTTTTCACCGCTGCTCGCGACGAGCAAATCGTCGAACATCGCGGCGACGGCCCTCCTGCCGCTGCAGGTGCAGGAGGACTTCCTCGGGCTCTTTTGGCCCGTCGCCGCGGCTGCCGCGGCCGTCGGCCTCGTGGTCTGGCATGTCGCGGCGACCACCTGGCTGTTTCCTGCCGATGGGGTGGCCACGCTGCCGCGGCGGGAACTCGTCGGGAAGCTCGCGGCCCTCGGGCCGCTGAAGCCGATGGAATGGGTCTCGGCCGGTGGCTTCCTGTTTTTCCTGGTGGGGGCCGCCAGCGTCTCCTGGCATCACGTGAAGCCTGCGTGGATCGCGGGCTGCGTGCTCGTGGGCCTCCTCCTTTCGGGATCGCTCGGCAAGGAGGCCTTTCGTCGGCAGATCGACTGGCCGATGATCGTCTTCCTGCTGGGAGTCGACGGCATCGTGCGGATCATGGACCACCTCGGCATCGGGCCGACGCTCGCGACGGCGACCGGACATCTCTACGGCTTCATCGACGGCCGGATCGAATGGTTCATCCTCGCCGTCCTCGCGACGACGCTCGTCGCGCGGCTGGCGCTGCCGGTCACAGCCGGCATGCTCGTGGCGGTCGTGATCCTCCTGCCGGTCGCCGCCGCCCAGGAAATCCATCCGTGGATCTGTGTGTTTCTCGCGGCGATGTTCAGCGACATCTTCTTCATGCGGTACCAGAGTTCGGTCTATATGCAGGTGCAGTCGCAGGGAGAGGCCGCCACCTTCGACGATCGCCGCTTCATGACCTACAACATGTCGATGAACCTCGCGCGGGTGGCCGTCGCGTTCCTGTCGATTCCGTGGTGGCGCTGGCTGGGGCTCGTGTGAGCGTGAAGGCGAAGGACGTCCTGGTGGGCCTGTTTTTCACCGGCTTCGTCGGCCTGCTGGCGGCATTCAACGCCACGAAACCCAGGGTTCTCGTGCTCCACGCCGGGAGCGAGGCGTCGTCGTGGGTGCAGGGCGTCGATCGGGGCATCGACCTGGCGATCGAGGGCAATCGCCGGCCAATCGCGGTGCAACGGCATTACCTGCGGCTCGACCGTCTCGCGCGGCCCGAGGCCCGTGCGGCGGCCGCCGCCGAAGCCCGTCGGGCGATCGAGCGGATCGACCCCGATGTCCTGCTCGCGATCGACGATGAAAGCAACGAGGCGGTGGCCCGGACCCATGCCGGGCGGAAGCGACCGAGGATCGTCTACGTCTCGATCGACCAGCCGCCGGAGCGGTATGGCTACACGGGAAAGGGCAACGTGACCGGCATCGTCGAAGCGCTGCCGCTCGCGGCGGTCCGCGACGCCGTGACGGCGATGCGCGGCGCGAACGCGGCCCGCATCGCCGCGATCGGGGTCGAGAGCGACACCGGCCGGGCCGAACGGATGCAGGTGGAGGCGTTCGACTGGGCGCCGCACGCGCTCGTGTCATCTGCGACGGTCAGCGATCTCGCGTCGTGGAAACGGTATGTCGAGTCCACTGCCGCGGAGGCCGACATCCTGCTCGTGCTTTCCTCGGCTGGCCTGCCCTCCGAGCCCGGCGGTGGCGAAACCGTCGCCGGGCCGGAACTCGCCTCGTGGGTCGAGGCCCATGCGCGACCGGTTCCGATCGGGCTGCATGCCGGCTACGTGACCGCCGGGGGTGGCCTGGCCATCTCCCCGGCCGCCGCCGACTATGGCTGCCGGGCCATGGAGATGGCGCTGCAATGGCTCGACGCGCCGGCCGGGCCTCCGCCGGCCGCCGTCACGTCGTCGCACTTCGACGTGACCCTCGATCAGGCGCGGTTGTCGGCCCGCGGCGTGACTCTGCCCGCGATCTATGCGGAGGCCGCGCGGGCGGTGCTGCGTTCGGCCCCCCGGGCCGGCCGGTAGTCGACGACCGCGATGCGGTCAGGGCCGGTCACGGCGTACCCGACACCGCTCCACGTGACGCGCCGGGCGAGGGCCGCGGAGACGGCTGCCAGGGTGAAGGCGGGCAGCGAGAGCGGGATCGCGACGAGCAGCCGCAGCCTGGTGGGCCAATCGATCGGCGGTACGATCGTGCCCTGGCTGGTCTCGAGGCAGCGACGGATCGCGGCATGGAGCCTTTCGATCGCCGCGAGGTTGCCGAGCGTGGCCACTCCGATCGCGGCTGCGGCTGCGGCTGCCGCGACGGGGAGACCCGTCCAGCCGGCCCAGAGGGCGGCGGCCGTCACGGCCAGGGCCGCTCCATAGGCGGCCACGGCGCCGCCGACGATCAGCGGCCATGCCGGATGGTAGAGCCGCGTCCAGAGCAGCTGGCGGCGGATGAAGCCGAGGCATGATGCGAGCCCGATGCCCTCGGTCGTGAGCAGCATCACCGCCGGCAGGCAGGCCAACCGCTGGCCGCACGCATCGGTCGCGTGACGCACCGTGGCATCTTCGGTGGGGGAGATGCGCAGGCGGGGGCGAAAGGCGGGGTGGGCGAAGACGTCGCGACGGAGGGCCAGCGAGCCCCCCCATGTCATGCCGCCGAGGTGCATCGGGATCACGCAGTTGGCGTTGTAGATGAAACGGATGAGCGAGCCGAGTCCGGCGGCCGTCGGGTCGTACCACCGGTTGCCCGTCACGATGCCGGTGACGCCATCGAGCGCGGGCCGAACCATGTCCTTCAGCCACCTGGGGTAGACCCGGGCGTCGGCATCGACGAGCACCGCCACCTCGATCCGCGCTGCGAGCCTTCCGAGGGCCTGGTCGACGGCACTGCACTTGAGCGTCGCGTGTGGCGAGCGGTCGGTGAGCACGTGAACCGAGCAGTCCACCTCAGGATGATCGGCACGCCACCGCTCGGCGACGGTCAGCGACGGGTCGGTGGCGTGATCGATCACCACGTGCACCTGCACGTCGGGATACTCCACCGCCGCCAGCCGATCAAGGCAGTCGATCAGCGTCGCCTCCGCACCGCGGACACAGAGAATGAGGGCAGCCGGGGGCCAGTCGGGCTCGTCATGCGGTGTCTGGAGCGCCGCCTCGATGCGCCGCTCATGGGCGACGACGGCCCGCCATTGGCCGATGACCAGGGCCGTCGTGGCGGCGAGCGCGAGCAGGGCGAGCGCGGTCACGAAGGACTCCTGGATCAGGCTTTGGCGGCGAGACGCGCGAACGGGAGTCCGGCATGCCAGGCCCGGTAGTAGGCCGAGCACTTGCCGTAGCTGTTGTCGAACAGCACGCTGGGCACGCCGAGCAGGCAGGCGAGGATGTGGCAGTGCATGCGGTTGGTGACCACCTGCCGGTGATCGGCCACGAGCCGGGCGGCGCGGATCACGCGGCCCCGGCAGAAATCGAGCCAGAACCGGCCGGCGAAGCCCGCCGGAATCATCCTGCCGAAGAGGTATCCGGTGGCGATCGCCCCGAGCACGAAGAGCCGGTGCCCGGGGTCGATGTCGTCCCAGTCCATTCCCTGCGGGACCGGCCCCGCCGCCGTTCGCTCGCGGTCGCGACGGATGAAGTGGAGCACGTCGCGGCGCGGCACGGTCGGCACCTCGCACCGGAGCACGTCGGCCACCGGGAAGAGGAATGCAGCCATGTCGGGAGCCAGCCGTGGATGGGCATTCGCGAACGATGCCAGGGCGATGGCGAGACTCTCGTGGTCGCGGACGAACAGATGCAGATCGGCGTGCCGCGCCAGTGCGGCGGCGGAGTGGCGGAGGCGGGCGGGGTCGCGGTAGTGGATCGTCTGCGGCAGCATCACGACGCGGTGGTCGGGATAGGTGGCGATCACCCGCTCGCGAAATCGCTGGAACCGGTAGATGTCGCCGAAGTTGCCCCCTCCCTGGCAGACCAGGATGGTGCCGGTCGGAAATCGCGGGAACGTGAAGTTGTCGACATGCCAGCGGCCCACGACCCGTGCGGCGATCGATTCCAGCCAGCGCTCCGTGCCCAGCAGGATGAGGTGGTCTCCCGTGTTGCCGTGAACCGGGTAGTCGAGCAGCGCGACCGGCGATCCGGCCGGCACGACATCGGCGAGCATGTCGGCCAGCAGCGTTTGCTGTTCCGTCCAGAACGAGGCCAGTTGGTCATGGTCGGGAGCCGCGAGGACACGTCCCGGAAGATCGCTCGCGATCATGGTCGAACCCGCAGGTGGGCGATCTTCATGGAGGCGCGTAGCTCGGCGCCGATGCCGGGGATGGCCTTGGCAAACCGCAGCCATCGCCAGCGCCGCGGGTGCCGGTCGATGAACGGCTGCTCGCTCACGAACTCGAGCCTGTGGTCCCACTCCTCCAGATCCCGGGCCGACGCGATGCCCCAGGCGAACGGCGCCCGAAACGAGCGGAAGATGCGGTTGCGGGCCTGATACCGGGTGCAGGCCGGCGAGGTGGTGTGCACCACGAGGTCGGCTGGCGGCAGCCGATCGGCGATCTCGCCCAGGAGACGGCGGACATCGGCTTCCGCAAAGTAGTGCAGCACCCCCTCGGTGATCACGAGCACGTGCTCCTCGGGAAGACGGGCCAGGTCGTCGATCCAGGCGAAATCGAGCAGCGAGCGGGGAATGAAGCGGCGGCGTTCGGTCTCGTGGAAGAACCGCCGACGGAGATCGATCACCTCCGGCAGGTCGATGTCGAACCACCGCACGCGGCCGTTGTCGAGTCGATCCGAACGACCGTCGAGCCCGGCGCCGAGTGTGGCGACGACGAGGCGGGGATGCTTCGCCATCGCCGACCGCACCAGATCATCGATGATCTCGGTCCGCACGGCGACGTCGGCCTGCGTCATCCATGCGCCGCGGAGCGGGGTGAAATCGTAGTTCATCGCGCCGACGATCCTCTCGGCCGTCGGATCGTGGATGATCGCATCGGGCCGTCGTGACTCGGCCGCCCGCATCGCCAGAGGAATCAGGAGCGTCTCGGGCACGCCGCTCAACTGCGGCGAGACGGCGACGGACTCGCGGTGAGAGGCGGTCAAAGAAGCGGAGGACATGACATCGGGCCGGGGGGGAACGGAACCACCCCGCAATACTACCCTCGGATTTCACCGGTGCATGCGGTGCCGATTCCCGCTCACCTGCGGGCCAATCCGCGGTGGATCGCGGCGGGAAGCCAGCCGCTGCCCCAGGCATGGGCATGGCGTGGACCGTCCACGAACTCGTGGGGCACGCCCAGTCGCTCGAGCTGTCTCCGCACCTGCGCGTGGTCTGCGCGAAACGTGCTCGAGCCGGCGAGAATCAGCCGGGGCGGGCCGCCCATGAGGATCGAAGCCTGCCGTTCGATCAGCTTCGTGACGCGGTAGTTGGCGAAATTCGCGTTCGAACCGTAGATCTTCGGCATGCCCCAGTCGCTCCGCGGGCTGCCCAGGGCGAGGGGCGCGTCCCAGGCCACGGCCGTGCCGAACCGGTCGGGATGTCGCAGGAGCAGGCTGAAGGCGCCATAGCCAGACTTGCTGAAGCCCACGAGCACCCGGTCGGCCGGCTGCCGCGAGACCGCGTAGGCGGCCTCCACGAATGGAATCACGACCTGGAGCAGATGGCTCTCCTGGCGGATCGTCGTCTTCGTGGGATGGTCGCCATACCACGGCATGTCAGAAAACGACGGCGCCACGACGATCACGTCGTGGAGATCCTGCAGCCCGGCCTTTTCGATCACGCGCAATCCGTCGCCGTAGTTCGTGCCGTTGCCGGGCTCGACGGGGAGCACGTAGAGGGTGCGATAGGTTCGGGCCGGGGAGTAGGTGGCGGGCAGGAGCACGCGAACCCGCGTGGGCGTGCGCTGGAACGGAGAGACCAGGTCGTGGGTGAACGGTCCGGTGGCCACCGCTGGCTGGACGGCCAGCGACGGCGCGACCGGCGTGGCCAGTGTCGTCATCGCCGGTGGCCCCGGTGGCGGCGCGAGCACGGCCTGCCAGGACTCGTCGTACGGTGTCGCCGCAAGCGCGCGGCGCGGCTCCAGGGCCTCGACGTGGAGCCGTGATCGGCTGCCTGGCCTGCGGGTGCGGCGGGTATGGATTGGCATCGGTGGGGATCCGGAGGGGTTCGAATTCACGATACCCTGGGTGGCCGGCCATCCCAACGGCCGGAAAAACAGCGACGGTGGGGCGGCGGAAACTCGGGCCGCGGGGCAGGGCGCGGGCGGATTGCGGCGTCTTTGTCGGCGGGGAGAGTCGAGTCACTCCGTCGCCTCCCTCTGGCCGATAACTCATGAGGGGGGGTACGTGTCCGGCTGCGGCCCGCGCGGCCGGCGCTTCAACAGGAAACGCATCAGGAAACATCAGTCATGCCTCGTGTCTCGTCCGCCGGCCGACGGTGCCGAGCGGTTTCGCCCGGCGTCGAGCGCCTGGAGCCGCGGACGGTGTGCGCCGTCGCGGTCGGGCTCGCCAACGATACGGGCTTGAGCCAGTCCGATCGCATCACGTCCGATGCGACGATGTCGCTCAGCCGCCAGCTCTCCGCCAGCCAGCGGCTGCACTACAGAATCGACGGCGGGCCCGTCCAAAACGCCGCTCTCGTCGGCGGGCTGGCGTTCCTTCCGGAAGGGGTCGGCACCGACGGTCGGCATACGATCCAGGTCCGGGTCGTCAACGCGAACGGGCGGGCGGAGCGGTGGAGCAGGGCGCTTCCGTTCACGCTCGACCGCAGCGCCGCCGCCCTGGCTGTGGCGCTCGCGGCGGATACCGGCAGGTCTTCCAGTGACGGCATCTCGTCGTCAGCCGCGGTCAGTGTGACGGGTTCCGAGGCGGGGGGCCGGGTGGAGTACAGCCGGGATGACGGGAACTGGAATCCTGCGACCGCCGTCTGGGGGGCGTTTCAGCCGCGCGCGGGCGCGAACCGGTGGTTCGTCCGCCAGATCGACGTGGCCGGCAATGCCTCGGCTCCGGCGGCGATCTCCTTCGCATGGGATTTCAGCCGCGACACGGCGACGCGCCTGGAGGGGCCGCAGGCCACGAGTTTCACGGCGGTCGCCGGGCAGGAGGTCACGTGGGTAGTCGAGTTTGCCGAGCCGATGTACGTGGACGCGGTCAACGGTACGCTGCCGCAGATTCAATTCACGTTTCGCGGCCAGACGCTCCTGGCGCAGTACCGTGAAGGCGGCGGCACGAACCGGCTCTCGTATTCCCGTGTCTTCACGGCCGATGAGGCGGGCACCGGCGAGTTGCGCGCGCCGGTTACGGCGTGTCTATGCTACGGTGGCCTGATCACCGATACTGCCGGCAACCGGATGCCGAAGCATCCGTTGCCCGCCGTCGCTCCTTAGCTGTCCGTGGAAAAAGTCATCCATGACCTTTTTCCACTTGGTCGACTGCGGGAAACGCCGAGGGTTTCCCGAGTCGATGGCCATCGCATCCTGCTCTGGCAGACTTGTTCCACGGTCAGTTAGGGTTTGCAGGTGCAAACGCCCGAGATGCCCGCGATGAGCCATTTGCCCGTCGTCGCGACGCTTCTCTTCTCCCCGCTCCTCGCACTCGCCACCATGAATGTCTCGGCATCGCCCCACGAAAATCCCCTCGTCGCCCCCTGGGCTGGTCCCTACGGCGGCGTGCCCCCCTTCGACCGCGTGCGCACCGCCGACTTTGGACCGGCGCTCGATGCGGCGATGGACGAGCAGCTCGCGGCGATCGCCCGGATCGTCGCTGACCCGGCCGTACCCTCTTTCGGCAACACGATCGCGGCACTGGAGCGGTCGGCGCGAACGATGCAGCGGGTGCAGGCGGTGTACGACGTCTACTCCGGCTGCATGAGCGACGATGCGTTGCGGGCGGTGGAACGGGAGATGGCTCCCCGGCTCGCCGCGTTCGCCGACCGGATCGTCCAGGACGAGAAGCTCTTTGCACGGATCGCGGCGGTGTACGAGGCCCGCGACCGGTCGGGGCTCACTCCGGAGCAGCGGCGGCTCACCTGGCTCACCTACACCGAATTCGTCCGTGCCGGGGCGAGGCTCGACCCCGCGTCGAAACGGCAACTGGCGACGATCAACCAGAAGCTTGCGGAGCTCTCCACCCGGTTCAGCCAGAACGTGCTGGCCGACGAGACGGGGCAGGCGGTGTTCCTGGAAGCGGAGTCCGACACCGTCGGCCTTCCCGACGACGTGCGGGCGGCGGCGGCGACTGCCGCGGCCGACCTGGGGAAACCCGGCTGCTGGGCCATCCAGAACACGCGGTCGAGCGTGGAACCGTTTCTTGCCTTTTCGTCTCGTCGCGACCTGCGGGAAAAGGTGTGGCGGATGTTCGTGGAGCGGGGGGACCGCGGTGGCGGCACCGACAACAACACCATCATCGCCGAGATGCTCTCCCTCCGTGCCCGGCGGGCGCACCTCCTCGGCTACCCCACCCATGCCCACTGGCGGGTCGAGCATGCCATGGCGAAGACGCCGGAGCGGGCCCTTGCCCTGATGGAGGCCGTATGGAAGCCGGCCGTCGCCCGGGCCCGCGCGGAGGTGGCGGCCATGCAGGCGGTCGCGGACCGTGAACACGCCGGCATCCGGATCGAGCCGTGGGACTATCGCCTGTACGCCGAAAAGGTTCGAGCCGAGCAGTACGACCTCGACGAGGAAGAGATCGTCCCCTACCTGCAACTGGAGAAACTCTGCGCGGGGATGTTCTTCGTGGCCGAGGAGTTGTTCGGCCTGACGTTTCGTCCGCTCGCGGCGGGCCGCGTGCCGGTGTACCACCCCGACGTGCGGGTCTGGGAAGTGGTTGACCGGGCCGGTGCGCACGTCGGCCTCTGGTACTTCGACCCCTACGTCCGTACCGGCAAGCGGTCGGGGGCATGGATGAGCGCCTACCGCGTGCAGGAGGCGTTCGACGGCCCCGTGACGGCGATCGTCTCCAACAATTGCAACTTCGTGCAGCGCCAGCCCAATGAGCCGGTGCTTGTGAGCTGGGACGACGCGACGACGCTCTTCCACGAGTTCGGCCACGCCCTGCATGGCCTCTGCTCGAAGGTCAACTACCCCGCGCTCTCCGGCACTGCCGTGCCGGCCGACTACGTGGAGTTTCCCTCGCAGATCCTCGAGCATTGGCTTTCGACCCCGGAAATCCTCGACCGCTTCGCGCTCCATCACCGCACCGGCGCCCCCATCCCGCGCGACCTCGTCGCCAAGATCGAGCGGGCGCGGACGTTCAATCAGGGCTTCCACACCGTCGAATTCCTGGGGAGCGCCCTGATCGACATGAAGCTCCACCTGGCCGGCGACGTGCCGATCGACCCGCGGCGCTTCGAGCGTGAGACCCTCGAGGCGCTGGGGATGCCCCGGGAGATCGTCATGCGGCACCGCACGCCCCACTTCCAGCATGTGTTCGGCGGCGACGGTTATTCGGCCGCCTACTACAGCTATCTGTGGGCCGACACCCTCACGGCCGATGCCTGGGAGGCCTTCACCGAGGCGGGAGGGGCGTGGGACGAGGCCACGGCCCGACGGCTTCGCGACCACGTCTTTTCGGTCGGCAACACGATCGATCCCGCCGATGGCTATCGCGGCTTCCGCGGCCATGACGCGGGGATCGAACCGCTCATGCGCAAGCGCGGGTTCGCCACGCCGTGAGGGCGTGTCGAACAACGACCCGGCCGTGCCCCTCAGCTTCGCGCTGTCATCGCCCGTCGATCCCACGTCGCGAGCAAACGTGCGGTGCACGAACCGCTGGTCATCGACCACTGGGAGCGGCGTCAGCAGGGGGGCCATCACACCGCCGGCGCCACCACCTGGCCCGGGCATTCTTCGCCAGCGCCAGCATCATCCCATGCAGGGATCGCTTGATGGAGCGATGGTGATCCCTGGCTGCCTGTCGCTCCGACTCGAGCAGTGAGCCTCCCAGAAGCGTCGCAGCTTCGGTGACCGGGTTGGGGGCGACGCTGATGATGCGGAGGCCGCTCTCCCACGGGTGCGACCAGTCTTCGTCGATCGGCCGGTAGATCGCGCGGCGGTCGAGAAGCCGGGCCGCGGCCGCGGCCCGGATCAGGTAGGCCACGCAACCGGACGATGGATACTTGTAGGCGACGAACTCGGTGCGCGGCGTTCGCCAACGTCGTATGACCGCCTTGGGCCGGAAGTCGAAGAACTTCACGATGTCCCAGTCGATCGGAAGCTTTTCGGCGTCGGCGACCGCGGTGAGCAACGCGGCCTCGTCGTGGATCAGAAAGTCGTCCTCGACGACGAGCGCGAGGTCGTGGCCAGCCGCGAGGATCCGGCCCCAGATGCGCCTGTGGCCGAGGTAGACTGCCACCTCACCGGCGGTCATCGGCCGCTTCATGAAGAGGCTGTTTCGCCAGACGGAATAGCGCACGCTCTGCGTCGGGGCGGAGAGCCGCACGCCGCGGACGAACGTTACATCGAACGGCAGCGGCGCCAGTTGACGGGCCGCGCTGCGGTAGCGGACACCGATCGGCGAGTCGATCGTCAGGACGAAGCAGGGCAGGCGCGGGCATGGCTGCGTCGCGATCGGTGTCGTGTTCAGACCGCGCATGCGGTGTCTCCCTGGCGTCCCGGACGGTAGCGGGCGGCATGATGAACGGACAGGCCGTTTTGCGGCTGGCGCGGCCTGCCGCTCGTGCGGAACGGCGGCCAGGCCTTGCTGCAGGACCGCCGATGCGCGCCCGCCAGAATCGCCGTGTCGCCTGACGGGCACGAACGCCTGGCTACGGGCGACGCGCTCCACGGGTTCGCATCTCGGCCTCGATGGCTTGGCTCCGCGGCAGGGGCGTGAGCCCGTGGGCGAAATGCACCAGGCGGGCCGTTTCCCATCCGGGGTTCGAGTAATCCTTCACAAAACGATCGTCGGCATAGGGAATCACCGAGTTGTACTCCGGCCGCACGTGTCGCAGGAGCGTCATGTCGTTGATGTCATCGACGTGATGCCGGTAGTCGTCGAGATGCTCGACGATGTGGCGGAACGAGTCGAGGATCTGGCCATAGTGATCCGGGGTGACCAATCCCATCGCATTGGCCGCCGAGATCAGCGCGGGCGTCTTGGATCCCATGATCGGAATCGCGTCATCGGGCGTGAAGCCGAAGTTGATGACGTCGAGGTCGGCGAAGGGAAGGCCGGTGGCCGCGTAGGCGAGCCACCGCATGTAGCAGACCCGCGTGTAGTCGGGTGGGTTGATGCTCAGGGCGTAAAACCAGTCGAGCCCGTCGAACCACGGAAAGAGCGGGTGGCTCCGCGCCGCATCCATCCCCACCTGCACGATCCGCCAGCCATGGTTGGCGAAGGACTGCTCATGAAGTGCCAGGGTGCGCAGGATGTCGCGGCGGTATTCCCGGGCATGAACGGACTGATGCTCGCCATAGCCGATATCCTCGAAGAACGTCGCGATCTGATGCATGCCGGTGCGCGTGGAAGGCGCCTCTCGAATCACGCTATCGGGCCCACCGCAGGCGAGGAAAACCTGCCTGCTGCCGCAGTTTGCCCAGAGTACTCGTCTCCGGACAAGTCAGGTCACTACCGGAGGAGACGGGCGAATTTTCCGTGTACCCTTCGGGCCGCGGCCTCCGGTAGTCTCCGCCCGCCATGCCCGGTACCTCGAGGAACGCTGTCCCGCGACGGAAATGCATGAACTCGATCATCGTGCACGCCGCGGGTGATCCTGATTTTCTCGCCGAGACGATTCGCCGGGCAAACTACGGACCCGCCGAAGATCGGGAACTGGTCGTCGTGGGGAGCGTGGGTGACCTTCCCACCCGACTCGGGCCGGGTGGGCATGCCGATCGGATCGACTGGGTCGACAGGCCTGGGCTTGGCCGAGCCGCGGCGGTCAACGAGGGGCTGAAGCGGACGCACGGGGAGATCATAGCGACGCTGTCCGCCGGAGAATCTCATTTCGACGACACTCTCCGCATCGTCGCGGATGCCGCCGACCGCCATCCGTCAGTGGAGTGTTTCTACGGAGACGCCATGCTCGCCGATGTCGCCGGCAAGCCGTTCGCCGAGTTTAACGCACCGGCCCGGACGAACCGTCGCGGCCGCCACCATCTGAGGTTCTGCCCGGCAGCGACGTTCATCCGCCGCCGGGCGATCGAGCGGGTGGGCCCTCTCGACCTGGCGCTTCGGCACTGGGCTGACTACGAACTGTGGCTTCGTCTCGAACGCGCGGGAGCCGTGTTCCACCAGATTCCCCGGCTGCTGGCGGCCCGACGAACGGGGGCGGGCGAACCATCGCCGAGTGATTTCACGGCGCTGCCCGGCGAGGAATCGCTGCACGAATTGATGGGAGTCCGCCTCCACTGTGGGACATGGCGGCCCTCAGCTTCGAGGCTGGCATGGTACGGCGTGGCCCAGGCCACGGCCGCCGCATTGCGAGAGCGCGGGCAGGTCGGGTTTGGCCAGGCGATGCAGCACGCCCTCGAGGCCCACCGTCGATGGGGCAACGGTCGGCCATTGAGGGCGTCGCGTCGGCTCATGGTGGCGGCGAAAATTGCCAGACTCTCGGTCGGGGGCCGGTTCTTCAAGGAGTTCGAGGCCACGCCACTCCGGCAGATGGAGATCCGGCGTTTTCAGTTTTTGCGACGGAAGATCTTCCGGCTCCGAAACCATGCCCCGCGGCCGCTCTCCGTTCCGCGGCACTACGGCCGGCCCCGCATCCTCACGTCGCCCCCTTCGATTTCGATCGTCACGCCAAGCTTCAATCAGGGGCATGTGCTCGAGACGACGATCCGGAGTGTCCTCGACCAAGGGTATCCCGCGCTCGAATACATCGTGCAGGATGGCGGATCGACCGATGGCAGTGTGGATGTCCTCGAGCGCTATGGCTCTCAGCTCACGCACTGGGAGTCAGCGCCGGACGGCGGACAGTCGGCGGCCATCAATCTCGGCATGCGGAGGACGACTGGCGAGATCATGGCGTATCTCAACTCGGACGACCTGCTGCTTCCGGGCAGCCTCGCCTACGTCGCCGCCTATTTCCAAACGCATCCCGACGTCGATGTCGTGTATGGGCACCGCGTGCTGATCGACGAGGACGGGCGGGAGATCGGTCGCTGGGTGCTGCCCCGGCACGACGACCGCACGATCATGTTCGCCGACTTCATCCCCCAGGAGACGATGTTCTGGCGCCGTCGGGCCTGGGAAGCCGTGGGAGGGAGCATCGACGAGTCGTTCCGGTTCGCGATGGACTGGGACCTCATCCTCCGCTTTCGGGCGGCCGGCCTCACCTTTCGCCGGTTACCGCGGTTCCTGGGCGGATTCCGGGTGTGGAACGATCAGAAAAGCATCGCGTGGTGGCTTCCGGTCGGACGCCGCGAGACAGAAAGGCTCAGGGTCCGCACGCTTGGCGCCGCCCCCACCCGCGCGTGCGTCCGCCGCGGGGTTGCGGGCTACATGCGTCGCCATTGGCTGCTCGACAAGTGCTACCTGGCCGGCCTCGTGCGGTACTGATCGAGCACCCCCGTGGCCGGCGTGAAGCCGAGCCCGGCAGAGGCCGGCTTTCTTCGGGCCGGAGGTTCGCAAGCACCCGAAGGAGCCGAGGACTTCGGCCACGTGAGGTCTGCTCGCTAGAAAGAGCGTGGGCTGCTTTCCCCCGCCTATCCATGGAAGCCGGATGACCCGCCCGCTGATCCGGTTATTTCCGGAAGAGGATTTGCGTTATCGATGGCACTCGCTGGGGAATCGACCCGCGTGTCACGCTTGTGTTCGCGATGACGTGATGGTCGTTACTTGACCGGCCGTACCACGAACGACTTCACGGCCATGCCGTATTGCGGCCCGTCCAGGCGCGAGAACGTCAGTCTGTTCGTACCCTGTTTCAGGTCGAGGATGGTCGGCGTCGAGTCCTGCCACGCCCCGAGGGTGAAGGGCATCGCCATCTTGGTGCCGACCGTGTCGTCGTTCACCACGACGTTGAGCATCTGCTCGTCGTTCATCGTCACCACCCGTGCCGTCAAGGCATACTCGCCCGCCCGCGGCACGCTGATCGTGTACTCGACACGCGATTGTGGCTTCTGACCCGGACCTGTCGGATCCGTTGTCGGGCCATTCGCGAAGTAATCCTTGTCATAGGTGTCGGCGACCATTTCCCAGACGTTGCCGTACATGTCGTGGAGCCCCCACTGATTCGGCTTCTTCTGCCCCACCGGGTTGGTCGTGTTGCCGGAGTTTTCGCCGCTCCAAGCGTAGTCGCCGAGCGATGCGGGATCGTCGCCGAAGAACCAGCGGGATGGACTGCCGGCGCGGGCCGCATACTCCCACTCCGCCTCGGTCGGAAGCCGCACGGGTCGCCCGGTTTTCTCGGCAACCTTCTTGCAGAACTGCTTGGCGCCTTCGGAGCGGATGCCCCCCTGCGGATGGTCGGCGTTTTTTATTTCTTTGCCTCCTCCCGAACTGAACGCTGCGGCGTACTCCGCCCGCGTCACCTCGGTTGTTCCAAGGTAGAAGCCCTTGGTAATCGTGACCTCGTGCTTCGGTACCTCGACGCAATCGAACTTGCTGTCCGTCGTCCGCTCGCCGCCCATGACGAACGTGCCGGGCTTGATGAAGACGAACTTCATGGTCACCCCGGCGCCGAGATCGAGCGCCAGTTCTGGCGAGCTTTCACCGCTCGCAGGGGTCACGGCCACCCGGAAACCCCAGTTGGGGTAGCCCCCGAGGCCGGATTCTCGGATGCGTCGCTCGGAGCTGCAATCGTTCGCGCTGCTCTTCCAGCCGCCGCCGCGATAGACAGGCCTGCCTCCTGCTCCGAAATTGGGAAGGTATATCTGCATGCCGCCAGAGAAGCTCTTCATCACGGCCACGCCTTTGAGCTCGTTCTGGGGCGTGGTGAAGGCGGCAGCCGGGATCTCGATCGAACCATCGCTGTGGGCGACGATCTTCTTGTCATCTTCGGTGGAAGGCGAGGCGATGACCTGTTCGGCAAGGGTCGGTTCATCAGCCTCGCCGAATTCTTCACCCAGCGGGGCGAGCGTGACGGCCTTCGAATCCTTGATAACCTTCTGCTGTGTCAGCAGTGACACGCCGTTCCAGGTGCCGGGTTTCCCTTCTCCGCCGTACTGGCGCGTTTCACCGAGGACGTCGCCGATCCACATGGCCCGCTTGACGCGCAGGTATGCATCCGGATCTTTGCGAGCCTGGCTGCTGGCAAGGAAGGCGAGATCTTTTTTATAGATCGTATTCGTCGTACCGGATCCCCAGCGCGGGCCGAGGTTGACGGCCCATCCGTTGGGTGTCCAGCGGGCCAGGGCGCCGTGGGCACGGCTCGGTCGCTTGATCACCGGGTTGCCGAAGCACCGCAGAATAAATTGCCCGAAGAACGCACGGCGGCCGCAAATGCCGCCATTCATCAGGATGTTTTGATAGGCGTGCAACTCGGGCCTGTCTTGGCTGACTCGGTTCGACCCGTAGAGAACGTTTGTTCTGACGATGGCCGAATAGCGCCAGCCGTCGCTCCCGGTATAGACATGGTCGGGCCGATAGTTCCGGAGCATCTCGCGTCCCCATGTCAGCATCCAGTCCGGCTCGTTTCCGTCCACCACAAAGCGAAGGCTCCACGTGTCGATGGTCGGGAACCCGGGCACCAGTTCTCCGTCGAGGTATGCCTTTTCGAAATGCAGGTAACGCTTGACCGGGTCGTGGTCGAACCGCGGTGCCGCAAACTCCAGGGCGATCGCCACCGCCAGCCGTTGCAGCACGCCCGCGCCGGCCTTCGTGCTCGCCTGCTGGATATCGCTGTAGATCTTCATCGCCGGGCCGTATTCCGCCGGACCCAAACCCTTCCCCTCCTGGGGGCGGCTTGCGCCGTCGGCCACCAGCATCTGCTTCATCAGCTCAGGGTCTGACAGTAACCGGTCGATCAGCCGTTCCTGTTCCTTGCCCTGCTGGGCGAACGCCGCCAGGCGTTCAGGTGTCCCCTCCTGCAGGATCACAAACGTGACGAGCTTGGCGTCAAGTCCGTCGCTGGCCAGCAACGTACCCACCTCGTTCGCGTCCTCGACATTGGGGAGCTTTGCCTTCAGTTCCGTACGGAGTTGATTCATCATGCCCGCATACCGCTCGAGCAAGGCTCCGCCAGATGCCGAGAGCTGCCCTGGTGCAGCATGTGGCTGCCCTGCAAAAGAGAACAACGCCATCACGAGGGCAGCGGTGAAGGCACGTGTGAACACGCCAATTTTTCCCATCGGGAGTCAGTCCTCTCTCGCGGCCGTCACGTCACCTCACCAAGAAGGAGACCGCGCTGACCCATTTAAAAAAGAAAGTGCTGTCTGCGACGCCGTCACGGCGATCTTTATCGAGAATGGCCTGTCGGCCATGGCCTTCGCTTTTG
>CAZONY010000014.1:0-7040 GCA_964581215.1 uncultured Chitinophagaceae bacterium
CTGCCGCCGCGTCCGCGCAACACCACCGCCGGGCAAGGCCCGGAGGGCCGGTTTCTTCAGCCGGAGGCTGGCAAAGAAATGCGGGCCATGGATGGCCGCATTTCTGTATCGCTAGTAGTCATACCACATCCCGATCCCGGCCCGGTTCTGGTTGCGCGGCGTGAAGGCGAACTGCGGGTCGGATCCGTACAGATATTCGAACCCGATGCGGTAGAGCTTCTCGCTCCGGCGTCCGCGCCAGGCCCAGCCGGTCTGCACGCAGACGTTGCCTCCCCAGTCCAGCTCCTGCCGGGAAATTCCGTTCACGGCCAGGAAGGGCGCGCCGTGGATCCCCGTCGGGCGGGCTTGGATGAGTTCCGTGCCAAATTGAAATTCCCAGGGTTCAGAACCGCCGTCGTTGAAGAACGACCAGCCCACCTCGCCATAGATCCGCAGCCAGTCCCACGGATAGAACGAGTTGCCCCACACGATCACGTCGCGGACGTAGTTCAACCGGGGGAAGGCGTCGGGGTGCTTGATTAAGAATTCGTCGCCGAGGTGGGCGCTGTCGTGGTAGTAGGCGAGCTTCGTCTGCCAGCGACCGATGCCATAGACCAGCGGCACGCCGAACCGGTAGTCGGCGCTGCGGAGGTCGCGTTCGTCCGAGGGATCGAGCCGCACGAAGGCCGCCCCCTCGATCTGCACCTCGAAACCCTGCGGATGAACGACCGCGTCGGAGCCGTAGCGGAGGATCGACGCCCGGCCGCCGAGCGTGGTATCCCAGAGCCAGCCCTCCTGCCGCGACGGATCGATCACGTCTGGCGAGGTGTCGTCGTACCACACCGTGCCGATCCGTGGCTCCTTCGGCCCGGCCAGGTAGCTGGTGTAGATGAGGTTGTTCGGGAGCAGTTGCCAGAACCAGGGACGCGGCGCCCACAAGTCGGCGAATCCGTCGGGAAAGCCCCCGCTGGGCGTCAGGGCAAAGTCGTCGGTATCGGGCATCTCCTCGTAGGGCACGTCGAGGACGACGGGGCCGTCGGGCCGCGCCGGAGGAGGCAGCGACTGCATGCCCGGAGGGTCGGACACCGGGGCCGGCATTTCCAGCGGCGACTGCGCCACGGCAGCCGGCATCACGGCCGCGAGGAGAGCGGCTGCTCCCAGGATGAATCCGAACGGGGTGCTGCGAGGCATGGGGCGCAAACAGGCATTCCGCCGCGAGTTGCGGTTCGTCAGGGACACTGCGACACTCTACGGACTCGGGGCATCGGTTCCACAGGAAGATCGGCCGCCGCGGCGGGTTTTCCCAAGCCTCGGGCTCCGTCCAACAGCCTTTCATCGCCGCGCGGAAAGCGGCGCAGACTTCCCGCCGCCGCAGCCTTCCGACATCTCGCCTCTCCTCCACGCCACCACCATGACGCAGCCTCCCACGCCTTCCGCCACATCTCCCCAAACTGCCTCGTCGTCTGCCGACGTCGCCATGGCGACCGCTCTGGCCCGAATCCCGAGTGGGTTGTTCATCGTCACCTGGCATGACGGCGACGACGATCGCGGCATGCTCGCCAGCTGGGTGATGCAGGCCGGCTTCTCCCCCCCCGCGATCACCCTCGCCGTCGCGACGGGGCGCGACCTGCTCGCCGCGATCGATGGCGAAGGGCGGTTCGTCGTCAACATTCTCGGCGAGTCCCAGCGACCGCTCCTCGCGCGGTTTGGCAAGCCGGCGGCTCCCGGCGAGAGTCCCTTTGCCGGCCTGGACGTCCGCCGCGCTGAAGGTGGAGCACCGATCCTCGCCGCCTCCGCCGGCTGGCTCGAGTGCCGGAGCCTGGGTCGCATCGGCGGCGACCGCACGGATCATGCGGTGGTGCTCGCCGAGGTACTCACCGCCGGCGCCGGGGAAACCGACGCCCCGCTGGTCCACGTGCGAAAAAATGGCTTACGATACTGAGCGGATTTTCCAAAAAAAGGGGCTTAGAAAATGCGGATCATCGTCTTCTGCGGGGTCGTCGCGGCCCTGATCGCGTCAGGATGCGGTAGCCGGCCGACGGCACCGGCATCAGCGCCTGCGGCCGACGCTGCGCGGACCGACCTGAAGCGCCTGATCTTCATCACGAATGGCGACGATCCCTTCTGGCACGCCTGCCATGCTGGGCTGCTCGAGGGGGCCAAGCGGGTCGATCTCGCGTCGCGGGGTCTTTCGGTCGTGATGGAGAAAAATGACGGCACCGCGCAGGGCCAGATCGAGAAACTTCGGCAACTGGCCAGCCAGTCCGACGTGGCCGGGGTCGCGATCTCGGTGATCCAGGCCGAGAACGCCGCGATCGTCGAGGAGATGAAGAACCTCGCCGCCAAGGGTGTGAAGGTGATCACCGTCGACGGGGACGTGAACCGCAGCCTGTTTCCCGACGCCCGTCCCTATTACATCGGCACCGACAACGTCGTCGGCGGCCGCCTGCTCGGGAGCGCCGCCCGGAAGTTGCTGGAGTCGCGCGGCAAGCGTTCCGGGGGATTCGTTCAGTTCGCCGGTTTCACCGACAACGACAACGCCCGCAAGCGCATGGACGGATTCCGCGAGGCGGTCGGTGACGGATTCACGGAGACCGATCGGATGCCGGACGGCATGGATCTCACCAAGGCCCGCGACAACGTGCGGACGGCGCTGGTGAATCACCCCGACCTGGCGGCTCTCGTCGGCATCTGGGCCTACAACGCCCCCGCCATCGCCGAAGTGGCGATGGAGCGTGGCGTCCGCGACCGCGTCACGATCGTGACGTTCGATGCCCAGGCCGCCGCCCTGCAGCACATGGCCGACGGTCGGATCGACGCCATGGTGGTCCAAAATCCGTTCGAGATGGGAATCCTCACCGTCAAGCTCCTGCTGGCCATGCACGCCGGCGACACGGCCGTGCTCCGGGAGATGTTTCCCCGGGCCGGTGAGCCGGATGGCGACATCCTCACGACCGGCCTGCGGCTCATCACCCCGGACACCGGATCGCCCCTGAAGGCGGAGGATTTTCCGGGCCCGGGAATCGAGTTTTTCCCCCTCTCCCGGTTCCGCGAGTGGCTGGCGACCTACGGCCTTTCCAGTTCCTGATCCGAGGCCCAGGACATGCCACACACGGAAGCACCTGCTCCTCGCATCGTGGCCGCCGGTGGCCCGCGGGGTTTTCTCCTCCGGCCCGCCGAATGGGCGCTCGTGCTGGCGATCGTCGTGGCGGCCGCTCTCACGACCCTGGCCGATGCCAACCACAGCTACTGGTTCCAGCCCGCCGCCAGCCTGCGCGACATCGCCCGCAACACAGCCCTGCTGGGAATCTTCGCCCTCGGTGCCACCGTCGTGATCATCGCCGGCGGCATCGACCTCTCCGCCGGCTCGATGATCGCGCTCTCCGGCACCGTCTGCGCTTCCACGATGCTCCTCGTCGCGCCGGCTCAGATGATCGGCTTCAAGCCAGCGGGGCCGGCGGCGGTGGCGCTCGGCTGCCTGGCCGCCCTGGCCTCCGGCTTTCTCGTCGGCACGCTGCACGCCTGGCTGATCACGTCGATCCGTCTGCCCCCCTTCATCGCGACGCTGGCCACACTCGTCGGCCTGCGCAGCCTGGCCCGGGCCCTCGCCGAGGGCGCCACCGCCGCGTTGACGCCCTCGAAGAACAACCTCATCAACGTCTCCGACCCCATCTTCAAGGCGGTCCGCGACAACGTGTGGATTCCGGTCGCGGTGTTCGCGGTGCTGGCGGTGGCGACCTGGATCCTGCTTTCACGGACCGTGCTGGGCCGCCATCTCTACGCCCTCGGCGGCAATGAGCAGGCTGCCCGGCTGGCCGGAATCAAAACCGACAATGTGAAATGGTTCGCCTACTGCTTCGGCGCCATGACGGCGGCGCTGGCCGGTCTCTTCTACGTGGCCAATGAGTCGGCCGCGTCTCCGACCAACCAGGCCCGCGGCCACGAGCTCAACGCCATCGCGGCGGCGGTGGTGGGGGGCTGCTCGCTGGCCGGCGGCGTGGGGACGGTGCCCGGCACGGTGCTCGGCACGATCTTCATGCGGGTCGTGATCGACGCCATCTCCAAGATCATCAAGACCGGCGCCGACGTCTACGAGGGCATGATCGTGGGCGTGGTCGTCGTGCTCGCCGTGACCTTCGCCCACCTCGGCCAGATGGCCAAGGGAGGGCGGCAGCTGCTCCCGGGGGCGTTGGGAGCGTGCGTCATCCCCGCGCTGTCCCTGCTCGGCGGCGGCGTGGTGGCCCTGACGGCCGGCCGGGCCGCGGGCCTCGCGACCGGGATGGCGTCACTCGTCGCGCTCACCCTGCTGCGGGCCTGGCAGGCCCGGC
This sequence comes from uncultured Chitinophagaceae bacterium, assembly GCA_964581215.1. GTDB lineage: Bacteria > Planctomycetota > Planctomycetia > Pirellulales > UBA1268 > CACORA01. The sequence goes on from CAZONY010000014.1 coordinate 4,308, forward strand.
GCGGCCCAGCCTAGCGTGTGGAGGAACCGATGCACGACGCTGCGCCGGCGGCCGTCGCCATGCGGCACATCACGAAGCGATTTCCGGGCGTCGTGGCCCTCGACGACGTGTCGTTCGAAGCCCGCCGCGGCGAGATCCACGCCATCTGCGGCGAGAACGGGGCCGGCAAGAGCACGCTGATGAAGATCCTCTCGGGCGTGCAGCTACCCGATGAGGGAACGCTGGAGATCGATGGCGTGCCGCGGCGGTTTTCCGGGACGCGGGACGCGGAGCGGGCCGGCATCGCCATCATCCACCAGGAGCTCAACCTCGTGGAGGAGCTCTCCGTGGCGGCCAACATCTTCCTGGGCCGGGAGCGACGAACCCGCCTCGGTCTTCTCGACGATCGCACGATGGCAGAGGAGGCCGCCCGCCTGCTCCATGGGCTCGAATGCCACGTTCCACCGCTGGCCCCGGCGGGCAGCCTCCGTGTCGGAGACCAGCAGCTCGTGGAGATCGCGAAGGCCTTGTCGCTCGACGCCTCGGTCCTCGTGATGGACGAGCCGACCAGCGCCCTGACGGAGGCCGAATCAGCTCGTCTGGAGCGGACGATCCTCCGGCTTCGCGACCACGGCACGACGATCCTCTTCATCTCGCACAAGATGGACGAGGTGTTCCGCCTCGCCGACCGCATCACCGTCCTCCGCGACGGCCGCCTCATCCGGACGGTCGATCGCGCGACCACGGTGGCCCGGGAGGTCACCGGGTGGATGGTGGGCCGCGAGATCGAGGCACAGGGATACCACGGGAACCGGCGCCGCGGCGACGCGGTCCTCGAGGTGCGCGGCCTCTCGCTCCCCTGGCCGGATCACCCGCGCGGATATCGGCTGGCGGACGTGTCGTTCACGCTCCATGCCGGCGAGGTGCTCGGCGTCGCCGGCCTGATGGGGGCGGGCCGAACCGAGCTCTTGGAGACGATTTTTGGCGCCGGCGAGCCGACGTGGACCGGCCAGCTCCTGCTCGATGGAAAGCCTGTCCGATTTCGGCATCCGCGCGAGGCCTGCCTCGCCGGGATCGGCATGGTGACCGAGGACCGGAAGCGGCTCGGGCTCTTTCCCGATCTCGACGTGATGGCCAACGTGAGTCTCTGCAGCCTCGAGGAGGCCGCCCGGGGCGGGCTCGTCAGCCGGCCCCGCGAGGAGGCGCTCGTGGCCGGTCCCGTCCGTGACACGGGAGTGAAGACGCCCGGCCTCGGCGCGTCGATCATGGGGCTCTCCGGTGGCAACCAGCAGAAGTGCATCATCAGCCGCTGGCTGCTCACCAGGCCGCGGATCCTCCTGCTCGACGACCCCACCCGCGGGATCGACGTCGGCGCCAAGGCGGAACTCTACGCGCTCATCGACAGGCTCTGTCGGGAAGGCATGGCGGTGATTCTCACCTCGAGCGAGCTCCCGGAACTGCTGACCCTGGCCGACCGGATCCTCGTGCTCGCGGAGGGCCGGCTCACGGCCGAGTTCGACCGGGCCGAGGCCACCGAACAGAACATCGTCGAAGCCGCGACCGCGTAGCGGACCCGGGGAAATTCAGGCGCCGACATAGCGGGACACGATCGCGCGGGCTTTCGCTTCGTCGCGGGTGCCGCTGACGATCGCGCGGCCATCGGCGAAGACGGAAAGCCGGAGGCCGGGCTCGATATCGATCCGCATGAGCCACGGGTTGGCCGTCACCTCCCCCATCCCCCGCAGCCGTCCGGCCAACGCCGTGAGGTCGATCACGCCCGGGAACGCCGGCACCACCTGCACGGCGTCGCGTCCGCATACCGCCGTCGAGCCGCTGCCAGCCCGACCTTCCAGCCAGGGAAAGTCATGCCCTCGGCAGGTCGGGCAGCCGGCCTCCGCCAGTGGCTTCAGGTCGAGCGACCGCCAGACGCCTTCCCAGAGGTCGCAGACGAGCATCGCGTGGCCCGTGGCCGAGGCTCCGACCAGAAGTTTGATGGCCTCGACCGCCTGGACGGCTCCCACCACCATCGCGGCCGGCCCGATGATGCCGGCCGTCTCACAGGTCGGCAGGGCCCCGGCGGCGGGCGGCTCGGGAATCAGGCACCGCAGGCAGGCGGTCTTGCCGGGCCGCACGGCGAGCACGCGTCCCTCGGCCCCGATCGCCCCGCCATACACCCAGGGCACGCCCTCCCGGCAGGCGAAGTCGTTGATCAGAAACCGGGCCTCGAAGTTGTCGGTGCCATCGACGATGCAATCCACGCCTCCCAGCAGCCGGCCCGCGTTGCCCGCGATGAGATCGGCCACCTCGGCCTCGATCGCCACCTCGCCATCGACTTTCGCGAGCTGCCGCTTCGCCGCCACCGCCTTCGGCAGCCCATCGCGGACATCCTGCTCGTCGAAGAGCAGCTGCCGTGGCAGGTTGCTGATCTCGGGCAGATCACGGTCGATGAGCCGCAGCATGCCCACCCCGGCCCGCACGAGCGCCACCGCACTCGCGCTCCCGAGCGCACCGCATCCGACGATCGCCACCCGGCTCCGCGCCAGCCGCTCTTGTCCAGCCGCCCCCAGCGGCCCAAACCGCACCTGCCGCGAATACCGCGCCGCGTCATGTGCCATGTTCACACGCTCCCTCGAAAACACCCGGCCGAGCCGCGGGGCTGCCCTGGCCGTGGAGCGGGCGTTGCTGGCAAGCGGAGGCAGGATGCCGAGAGCGCAGCCAGCAGCGAGTGAGCGAAGGGCAGGATGCCCGCAGCGA